>JALTEL010000357.1 GCA_027073945.1 Caldifarciminota bacterium
GTGCACCCCGAACTTTTAGTTCTTTAATTGCATTGATACCTTGCTCTATGTTGTAAATATACTCATACCTGACGAGTTCTGGAAGCTTTGTCTGGTCAATAATACGCAGGGTATTTCTATAAATTTGGACGGGTTTGTTCATACAGTGTGTTCCATTTATCAATGAGGTTTGACGCTATGTCATGGCAATCGAATTCAAGAAAGCCGATATGTATTGAATCATGAAAACAATGGAAATCAGAGCCTCCTGTGAATAGCAATCCATGCTCCCGGCTCAATGTTTTAAAATACTGGATATCCGTATCGGAATGTTTGGGATGATATACCTCTATGCCGTCAAAGTCAAACTCAAGCAGTTCATTTACAATCTCTTTTGATTGTATAAGCCCTGGATGAGCAAGAACCACAACGGATTTCGCAAATCTGAGGAATTTGATTGCCTCCTTTACCTCTATTTTTAGCTTTGGTACGTAAGCACTGTCATTTTCTCCTATAATACCGTGAAAAGCCTCGTTTTGACTGCCTATATAACCTTTTTCCTTAAGAGCCCTTGCAATATGTGGCCTTCCTATGGACCCTTCATGGGCAATTTCCTTGACCCTGTCAAATTCTATTGAAAATCCCATTCTATTCAGCTTCTGAACAATCTTGAATGCGCGCTTTTCGCGTTTATCTTTCAGCATTTTGAGAAACTCTGTAACATCACTGTTTTTATAGTCTATGAAATAACCGAGTATATGAACATCTTTACCTTTGTATGTGGATGAAAATTCAATGCCCGGAATGACTTTAACATTGAATATTTTTCCTGTATAAATTGCACGACTGACACCTTCGACAGTGTCATGGTCTGTTATTGCAATTGTTGTTACATGGTTCTTGCTGGCCATTTGAACAACCTGTTCAGGTTCGAACAAACCGTCAGAAGCTGTGGTATGTATATGTAAGTCACATTTTTGCATAACTTTAAATTTTAAAGCATTTTAATTGCACAAACAAATTTAAACTGCATTCTTGCAATTGTGTTGCAGGACTTAAGAATAATAAATACTAAAAATTCCAATTAAAAGTATGGTCTTGACAGAACGCGGAATGTAAAGTAAAATATTGTTATATCAAAAAGAGGAGGTTTTATGCAACACACTTCAAAAATCTCGCTTATCCTTGAAGGCATTCTCATCCTTTCTGGATTTGCTTTTCTTATCCTAAATAATGCAAGTTGTACCAAAACGGAAACGCTTACGGAATACATACATGATACTACAACTGTCCATGATACCACAACTGAAAATTTGGCCTTAATTTGGCTTGGGTCCGGGGGTGCGTGGGCAGATGTCTTTTGCGACCCAACACCAGAACCGGATTCGGTTGATGTAAAGAAAGAGTGGGGTGGAAACAGCCATATGTTTCCTTTCAAAACCGTACATCCGGGTTATGTAGAAATACATGATACAATGGCAAATACCCCTGGGACAACATACACAATCAAGATTGCATCAAATATTGGCAATGCACAGGGAAGCATTGCTCTTCCCGAAACTACGTATATTACTCAGCCGACATACAATGATACCCTTCCAATTGGTAATGTAACTACGTCATGGGCTGTATCTCAAGGAGCAGACTTCTATGAACTGGATATAGATATTTCTGCTTATGATATCTTGGGAGATTACATACAGGATGAGTATATTGATACATTTCTTACAAATGTTTCCTATATTATTCCTGCGACTTATTTTAATATTACTGGTGCGGCTTATTATGAGGTTTGGTTTAGGATATATCCAGAGGCTGGACCAATGCCTACCCCAGGAATACAGAGCAATATGACAGGTACACTCAAGGGATTTCTCGTAGCAGAGAATGATGAAGATTGGGTATATTTTTATGTAGGAACACCTGTAAAGTCAAGTCAGCAACATAAAAAGAGAAAAGTATCCATTGAGGACAGAAAAAATGCATATCTCCATGCCCTGGGAATTAAATTAGATAACTAAGTATTAAGGATAAATTATCTTAGTAAGAGGTAATAGCTATGGTAAATTGAGTTGTGGTCTTGACAGAATGCTGAATGTAAAATAAAATATTGGGTTATGAAGGACATAGAAGATTATTTTGATGCGGATGGATTATACAACATAGAAGTGGGTAATGAATACGACATTGACGACATAAATCAGATTGCTGAACTCAATAATCTTACAATTGTGAATGATGGCTTGTCAATAGAGCTAAAAGATACCGAAAAAATCTTGTACGAATTTAAGGCAGTTAAAAAAGATAAATCCCGGGAACTCGTTTACATTTGCACAAAAATTCCATAGCAGGAAAATTTTCAGGTTGTATAATAGACATTTTTGTATATATCAACGATGGAGGATATGTGAAAATGACAGGCAAGAATTCTCTTTGCAGAGTAAATAAAATTCGCATTCTTTTTACAAATATTTATGTTCTGCATATCAAAAACCACACAGTGATGATTGACACAGGGCCTCCGATTAAAAAAAGTCATTTTTTAAAAATTCTTGCGAGACACGGACTAATGGCCGATGGCATTGATTATCTTGTGCTCACACATACCCATTTTGACCACAGTGGAAATGCACACATATTAAAGGAAATGGGCACAAAAATTATTGTGCATAAAAATGAGAGCCAATGGCTTTCAAATGGAGAAACTCCTGTTCCTCCGGGTAAATTTGATATTGGTAGTTTTCTTATAAAATTTTCCAGAATAAAATCCTTTGAATTTCCCCCGGTGAAGCCTGATATAGTACTTGAGCAGGAACATTCCGTTATCCCGGAAATGGACGGACTTGAATTTTTCCATACCCCGGGACATACAAAAGGCTCGATAACAGTAGTTATAAAAAACAGAGCTTACTGCGGTGACCTCATAATGAATCTTTCGCTTTATAAGAGCAATCATTATATGCCTATTTTTGCCGACAGCCTTGAGGAAGTTCAGGAAAGCATAAACAGGCTAATTCAAAGCGGCGTAACTGTCTTTTATCCTGCCCATGGCAAAAGAGTGCTTGCAAAATATTTAAAAGCATAACTGTGCTCAAAGGGATTTAGAAGCTTTTTAAGCTTTTATGTTAAGTCACAAAAGCAGATTGGAATTATATACGGATATAAGTGCCATGCAAGCTGTCTAAGAATCCTATGATAATCTCTTTGTTTTCGCTTTTTGTTGTTATCTGTATTTTTTCTGACTTCAATTTGGGGAATTTGCCTATCTTGCCATTGTAAATCACGTCCCCGCCCAGAACTATCAATAAACCATAACAGGTATTATGAGATTTGATTACTTTTATGTATAGTGGAGAACCAAGACGCTGATGCTCCTTTTTCTCGTTATTCACAACAGGATATAACTTGTATGGTTTTTTTCTGAAAATTACCGGCATGCCAAAATTCCCCTTATCCATTATATCTCCCATGTTGTTTTTGCTTCTGTATTGCTTATATGAATTTCCTATGGCATCTAACAAATTTTCCCAGTTGTTATTTTCAACTATCTTTATAATTGCCCCGTTTAAGTTCCGGTATTTCTTTGTCCCTTTGTTGGAATTTCCTATATTTTCCTTTGCTATTGCTATATTTCCTTTCAGCCATCTTTCAAGGCCTTGAATATTCTGGATGGAATCGGTTCTAAAGTCAAGCCCAAAGGACTCACCGTTGACTTCCTGCACCTGTAAACTGCCGGCACCCCTTCTTGAGCGAGTCCCAAAGCCGCCCAAATTTACTGCGAGCCAGAATGCCGACACTGCCTGTTTCAAGGGCTCTATATCTCTTGAACGTATGGATATCGTTACATTTCCTTTTACAAAGGCTTTTCTATGAGCTCCAATGATAACTGAGTATAATAAATACTTAAGGCCATATTTTCCATTTACGCCTTTAAATTCTTCAGGGTATCCCAACTGCATTCCCTTAATATTGAGCATGATTTTACTTTTTCCGGCCGTAGCGGTGGTTCCTCCGAATATGCTTGCTTCTTTATTTTCCAGTTTTTTTATGTCATCCTCAGCCATTGCTGCGCGCCACCAATACCTTAAAGCACCTTTAATTGATGCTGTTCTGAACTCTGCTGCATTTTGAGCAGCGCCTGACATAAAGAGAGGGGTTATAATGTTAAGTTTTAATATTGTTTTGTACATATCAATGTTCCTCCAGTCCTAAAATCTCTTTAAATCTCTTTTTTAAAATATCCTCATCCTGTAACTCTGCAAGAGTTATTATTTCCAGATTTAATAATTTTGCTCTGTCCAAAAAAGACTGGTTCCGGATATATCCACCAGCATGTATGCTTTGAACTGCATGTGGGTTTAAAGTGACAAGAATACCTTTTGCCTTCAATCCCATGTTCTTTATAACAGCGGATAACTTATAAAGTTCTTCAGACAGGTTGGATGTTGTTGTAGTTTTACATTCAAAAATATATAGATCATTGTTGTATGTGAGCGCTATGTCAATTTCATTATGGGTATGTTCTGAGCGCATGTTATTCCCATATACATTAATCCTTATATTCATGTCATGTTTATATTTTTTTAGAACTTGTTTTAAAACTTGGTATATATACTCTTCAAACCATGTACCATCTCTGAACCGCTCTTTTAATTTCGCGCTTAGTTTAAATTTGCCTTCAGAATTCAAATTCAACAAGAATGCATTTAATAACTTTTGCAAGTCTTCAAATGGCATTAAATCAACCTGCGTTTTTTCCATATAATATCCGTAAGCCCTCATATATTCTTCAATCGTTATAGAGTACGATATATTAAACTTTTCCCCTGTCAGTATCTCCTCAAAGTAGTTCTTATTTATAGGTAAATAAAAGAACCGAGTATGTAGCTCAGAAAAGGATTTATAAACGGCAATTGCCATAATTTTAGTTCCCCCGGTCAGGTTAACGAAATATTCTTTTTGAGGCTCAAGTATTCCATCTGATAACTTTTGAGTAATTTCTAAAAAATCATCATAGGAGACCTGAATTCTTTTTATCTTTTCTGCGTCTATGGAGCATACATTAATTATGCGCTTGAGGACGCCTTCTTTCTCCATTCTGGGTGTGGTAATAAAGATATATTCGGATATGGGTGTCTTTGAAAATTCTTTAATATAAAGCACATTGGGAATGGTCTGTTCACTTACTATGTTTACTATTGCCCTTTTATTCATCTTTTAAAACCTCCATTTCTCCAACTACATAGGGATTTGCCCTTTGTTCTTGTATAGGCCTTTTATCAATGCATACAACAGATTTTACTGGGATAAAGTGAACATTATGCCGGAAATATTCGTGTATTTTCTGGATATTATATTGCAGAGCTGTTGTCCCACCTGTAATATTGAAAACCAATTCTTTTCCACGCACTAAATCTATAAACGACTCCTTTTTTACCAAATCCCTCCATGAATTAAAATCATTGAATGGGTCCTTTAACCTGAACACTTGATATGGGATATCCTTTTCGGCTTTTTCCATTACCTCATTTATTATATCATTTGTGATACTATCCGTAGTTATTACAAGAAGATTAGCAGGATTGACTTTCTTGAGCGCAGTATATAAAAGGCCTCTTGATAGACCAAGTGGTGTAATAAGAAGTACAGGTAAGTCGTTGTTTTGAACATCTAAAAGTTCCTTAACAACGCCTGCTACTTCTTCATTGTTAAGGAGATCCTCAAACTCTTTAATCATTTCTTCTAATTTGTAATCTATGTTTTTAAGTATGTTCTTAATTTCATCAGAGTTTTTGTTTCGCCCTGCATGGTTTACCATGTTTCTCCAGTTTGCTATAGTTTTGAATAGACTGGAGACATTATGTGTAATTGATGTCTGCTCTTGTTCGTTATCAATCAAGAACTTGACACCAGCACCTCTTTGAAAGTCAATAACACCCAGGAATGCTTCTGCTTTTTGCCTTATTTCTCTATCAAGCCATGCATTTATTGGTAGTTCACCTTTCCATGCAAAGAGAACATAGTCAATCATGAGTTCCCTTAATAGAGTGAGTGCTTGTTGGTATAAGCTTTTTTTTGCATAGTGCTTGACCAAAAATATGTCTCTCTCTATCAGGTCTTTATTAAATTTCTCTTTAACACCGGAAAATTCTTCAAGCTCATTGTGGACTTTGTTAAGCAGTTCAATGAGAGGTGGGGGTAAAACTGGCGTTCCTCCTTTAGCGGATTTTTTTTCTATTTCCTGTAAAGTTTTTATTATGTCTCGTGAGCCTTCAGATACTTTCTGGGAGTTGGAGAGGAGAATATACTTACTAAATTTATTTAGCTGTGAGTTTATTTTTTTAAACGGCATAGCAAGGCCTTTTGATTTATTAAAAGAATTAGTGTATTTTTTTAATAGGTCTGTCAATTTTTTTGAATCGTCGTAGTGTAAGAAGTCAGTCACGCTATCTGTCCAATTATAAACTTCTATAATTGGAGTGAGGTCAAATACGGGAGTTGAATTGCTATTTTCGTCCTTTGCTTCAAAAGCTCCATACAATACAGTTTTTATACGCACACCCCTTACAACCTGAAAGAATCTGATAAGAGAAGTTATGTACACGGGGATTGACCTGAAAGCATGTGTTATATCGAATATAATTTCATCATTTGGCTCAAAAAGTTCGTTGAGAGCGTCAAAAGCATGCCAGATGTCCTCTTTATTTTTGCCCATCTGTATTCTCTTTGTGTAGGTATTAATGCCTTCACTCTCAAGTAGTTTTTTTATTCTTTTAAATGGCTCCCCATCTTTAGCTTCATTGGTAAGAAGGAAATAGTACTCTTTGAAATCGGGGTAAAACTTTGATATTGCCTCGGCAATAAATGGAGTCTCAACAGGATCTTCCTGAACCTTCTCTCCCTTTTCATTTTCTGACTGTTGGTTCTTCACAATATAATACCTGGTGCTTCTGTAAGTCCCAAGTCCTATGGATGTTATTACCTTTTTGCCCATAGTCTACCTCAGTTACCCGTTTTTGAAATAACCATAACCCAGAGCTGTTTTTGCACCAATGCCTGTGTACTCGGTAAGGCCGAGTTTCAAAAACTTCTCTACATTGTCAAGTAATTTCACTTTTTCGTCTTCAGACATTTTTGTTGTTGCCTCTAATGAATAATTTACAGCAATTGTAAAAGTGAAGGATGTATTTTTTACCACAAGAAAAGGAATCGGTATAGGACTCTGATAATCTGTGGGGGGAGTTTTTCCCGTTTTATCTTCGTAATATTGGAAATAATGGGGATTCATAATATCCGCTTCTATTTTGACATCACCTTCTGGATAGGCATCAAAAAATATCACCCCTCCAGATTTTTTCTGTGTGCCAAATATTAGCTGAGCTTCCATTACCTTTGAACTTTGTTTATTCCTTACAATATCCAGATTGATTTTTTCAA
>JALTEL010000358.1 GCA_027073945.1 Caldifarciminota bacterium
CCACCCCACAGATCAATCGGATAGAAAAATGTCCTTATGCCTGAATAAAAAGTTATAAATGGTATCTTTAAATATAATTTTGACACTATAGATGAGCTTGTGATTGCGACAAAATCTGCAAGCACAACCAGTAAAGGCATAATAATAATGCCGGATAGTATTCTCGGGAGAATCAGATGTCTTTTCGAGTCTATACCAAGTGTTTCAAGTGCGTCTATTTGTTCGGTTATGCGCATTGTACCAAGTTCAGCGGCAATACCTGAGCCTACCCTTCCCGCAACAATCAAAGCAGTTATAACAGGTCCCAATTCCATCATCACCACTTTTGCAACCCCCATACCCAGAAGGTCGAGAGGTGCATAATCTTTTATCTGGTAAGCGGTTTGGACAGATGATACCATCCCGATAAACGAAGAGGCAAGTGCAACTAAAAATATTGACCTTACTCCGAAAAATTCCATTTGCTCAATTAACTGTGCTTTTACCTTCTTAAACTCTGTTAATCCCAGCGCAGCATCGTATAATAATAAAAGAGATATACCGATTGCATCTATGAAATTTAGGACATATTCCTTAAACTTTTTCATAAAAGCTGTCTAAAAAATGAGTGTCAATATCACCTTTTTGAAACCTTACATCATCCACGATTTTTTCAAATAGCGGTATAGTTGTCCTTATATCTGCTATAATAAATTCCTCAAGTGCCCTTTTTAACCTGCTTATGGCTTCTTCTCTTGTTCTACCTTTTACTATAAGTTTTGCCAGCAGAGAATCATAATTCGGGGGGATTGTATAGCCCTGATATATATGTGTATCAACCCTGATTCCGGGGCCACCCGGCAAGTGAAGGAATTTTATCGTCCCTGGATTTGGTACGAAGTTTCTATCAGGATCTTCAGCATTTATTCGTACTTCAATGGCATGCCCTGATATCTTCACATCCTCCTGCCTTATTTCAAGCCCCTTACCTTCTGCTATTTCAATTTGCGCTTTGACAAGGTCTACATTCGTTACTCTTTCCGTTACAGGATGCTCCACCTGTATTCTCGTATTCATTTCCATAAAATAAAACTTTCCGCTTGCATCTCTTATGAATTCCATTGTACCTGCGGAATGGTAATTTGCGGCAAGCACGCCTTTAACAGCAATTTCTCCGAGCATTTTTCTTGTTTCTTCATCTACAACCACTGATGGAGATTCCTCTAACAATTTTTGATGCCTTCTCTGTATTGAGCATTCCCTTTCGCCGAGATATACTGCATTCCCATCTTTATCGGCAAGAATCTGGACCTCAATATGCCGTGGCTTTTGCACGTATTTTTCTATATAAACCCTGTTATCCCCGAATGCAATATTCGCTTCTTCCTGAGCCATACTCAAATTGTCTGCGAGCTCTTCGCTGCTATTGACTATTCGCATTCCTCTCCCCCCACCTCCCGCTGCAGCCTTTATAATAACCGGGAACCCGATTTCTCTGCAAATTTCAATTGCCTCATCGTATGTTGATACAGGTTCAAGTGTGCCCGGAACAACAGGAACTCCTGCATTTTTCATGAGCTTTTTGGCCTGTATCTTGTCTCCCATAATCTCTATTGAGGATGGCGAAGGGCCTATAAAAACGAAACCTGATTCCTCAACTATTTCTGCAAATTCTGCATTTTCCGCTAAAAATCCGTACCCTGGGTGAATGGCATCGGAGCCAGAGACCTCAGCTGCACTTATTATTCTCGGTATATTGAGATAACTATCCTTTGGAGAAGGCCCTCCTATGCAAACTGTATAGTCTGCAAACTTTACATGCAGAGAGTCTCTGTCCGCCTCTGAATAGACTGCAACGGACTCTATGCCTAATTCCCTGAGAGCCTGAATTATTCTGAGTGCAATCTCTCCCCTGTTTGCAATGAGTACTTTCTTAAACATATCTATATTTTAATGTAGTACTTGCATAATTCAAAATCCTTTTGAGTTAGTCTTTAGAGAAAAAGTTACAAGTGAATTAAACATAATAAATTTCTATTGAGCTATGTAGCGTTTAATGTTTTGCACACTATTTTCAATCTTTTTGTGTAGATTTTTAATTAGGCAGGTGGAAACCCCTCTTCCTCAAAATTAGAGTTTACCGAAGTATCCTGATTATATTGTTTCATAACGATTTAACCTCCTTTTATGTGCCAGTTTTTGTTCTTATG
>JALTEL010000359.1 GCA_027073945.1 Caldifarciminota bacterium
GAACAGACTTATTTTAATCTCTGTAATGCTTGGGATTCTTTTAGGATGTGCTCACACACCAAAACATATGGCAGGTGAGGAATGGATTCTTGGCCAGAGCAAAAAACCAGTATGGCTTTCAAAAGTCCCTCCTACAAAAAACGGGTTAATGTATTTTGTAGGGAGAAAGAGCAGAGCGGTCCAGGAAGAAGCAGGGCTTACAGATGCCCGTGAAGATGCTGCAAGACAGCTGGCTGAGATGATTACCCAAAAAATGAATGTAGATTATGAAAAGGCAAGATATGAGGTTGGAATTCCTCTTACTCCAGAAGATGTTGGTTCCGTAACAAAAGATTTAGTGATTGGGCTCTCAAAGGCGTTAGTTCAGGGTATGAAGGATGTTGAAACATATACAGAAAAATGGGCACGGATGGGGGAGAACAAAGTTGTTCAGAATTTTTATAATTGCTATGTTTTAAGGAGTGTATCCGAAGAAACATATAAAAAACTTGCTAATCAAGAGATTGATAAGAAGATTGAGCAAGCAAGGAAAGAAAAGAATGAGAAGGCAGAAAAATTGCTGGAGCAGTTCAGGAAGGAGATAAAATCTAAGGGGTAAAGACAGAGTGATTTAGTCTCTTTCTGTTAGTTGACGATGGTTAATATGTTTTTAACCTTTGGAACGCATAGACTTGCCACTGTGTTGTTATTGACGGCAAACAATTAGCATGGAATCCTGAACTATATCCAGAGGGGATTTTCAAATCCCGATAAATGTTTGATAATAAAGGGGGTCTTATGAGATATTCAAATTTTACAATTCTTTTGTTTATACTTCTTGGATGTGCACCTTCCACAATTGCTATCAAGGGTCAAAGAGAAATTATTGAGAGAATGCCTGATAAAAAGCCAGGATGGATAGTAAATCTGCCTTCTTCAAAAAATGGAAGGGTTTATGTGGTAGGCACAAGAACAAGAGGTGCTACAATGGAAGATGCCCGCTATGATGCATACCAGATGGCATTGAGAAATGCCGCAGTCCTTGCCCAGAATAAAATCAAGTCAATATTTGAAAGGGCAAGAACAGAGATGGGGATTCCTGAGGATGATAAGGATATTGGATTTGTGCTTAATGATGTAATGAGGGCTATATCAGAAGTCAAGATTGAGGGAGCAAAAGAGGAGGATGCCTATTACGAAAAATATAAGGAGCAAACAAAATCAGGCATATCCTATTTCTATGATTTCTATGTCCTTGTGAGTGTCCCATCTGAAAGTATAGACCGTGCTGCATTTTCAGCAATAGAAAGGGAACAGAGAAGAGAAAATTTGAACCAGCGTGCCGCAAAACTACTGGAGGAAATGAGAAAGAATATAGGAAAATGAAAAAAGGGGGGTAGGGTGAGAAAATTTATTTTGTTCTCCTTTATTTGTATAGGTCTCCTTTTGCACTCAAAGGAGATAAATATAGGTGTTCTACCTTTTCATAATACAACACAGAATAAATCTTATGACTGGCTTTCTTTAGGTATTCCCGATGCAATATCCGATGACCTGCACAATCTTGAAGGGATAAAGGTGATAGAAAGGCAGAGGATGAAATTTCTTTTTACAGAATATAGTCTTGCCCAATTAGGTATTATTGACGATTCCTCTCTCCAGAAGGTTGGTAATTTCATAGGCGCGGATTATCTTATCTATGGAGATTATACAATCTCTGATACCCTGATTCTAATCACGGCAAAAATCACGAATATAAAAACTGCTGAGGTGTTTGAGGAGATAAATGTAAGAGGTTTTGTCAACAAGATATTTCCACTTATAGATTCACTGGTAGTTAGGTTTGTGGACAGAATAGGATATAAACTTACAGGTGCTGAGAGGGTAAACAAGTATAAAAGTGCAGAAAAGTCATTAAAAAGATTAAAGAACAGTTCAAAGAAGGAACTGGAAGAATGGTCTTCAGATACATTTCAGGGTATGCTTGTAGATGCCCTGAATAATATGGGTAAAAGATATGAGAAGAAGGCAAAGGTTGAGCGTGCAATTGCCTGCTATGAGCGTTCTCTTTCAATAAAACCAGACCAGCCAATGATAAAACTGAGGCTGAATAGGTTGAAAAGGAGATAAAAACTATTTTTGGAGTGCAGAAGCTTGCCTCTGCGTTGTTTCCTCTTTATTTCCCTCCCTCGACGGGAGGGGTTAAGGG
>JALTEL010000360.1 GCA_027073945.1 Caldifarciminota bacterium
AAATACATCCGTGTATTTTGTAGAAGAGTCTTAAAAATCTACGTCTCGTACAACCGTTAACAGCGGCGATACAACATTTTGCTGGATGTTTTTTATGGGTGTGGTATAATCCTTTTAGAAATGATAAGTTTCCAAGGTTACCGTTAGAAAGCCAGGCAACGAAGCAAAACGTAGCATAGCCGCAAACGTTAAGTTCAATTGCCCCGCCCCTTTTTGGGAGAGGAAATTATAAACGCCGACATCCGTGTCGGCTAAAATTAGTTGACAAAAGGAAATGACAAAAACTTTAATAAATAGCTGACTATTTATTCAGAAACAAGCCTCGTATTATTGTTGGCATTTAAATAAGAAGTTCAGGCCGACTTTCGGTCGACCTGAACGTGGCTCGCAGTTAACCGCCGCCGCGAGCCACATTATGTGTAAAAGGATAGTCGAATTATGTTGAGTAAAGATTCAATTGAATGGAGTATCGAATTTATAGAAAAACATTCCGATGGTGACTTGTTCCCAAAAATCTGCGAACTAGATGCAATTAGTGAATTAAAGGATCAATTCGTTGATTTGGTCGAGGGTAAGCAATTATCAACATTCAAACCAAAGCCTTGCCGCCGCTTTATTGTCCCAAAAGATGAAATATCTTATCGCCAAGCTACTCAATTGCACCCGCAAGATTCAATCTTACTATCTGCACTAGTTTATCAATTTGGAAAAGGTATAGAAGACCGAAGGCTTGATAAAGATCAAGTGTTTAGTTACCGATTCTCTCCAACGATAGAAGAGGGCCTTTATAGTTCAAAAACTGCATGGAATGATTTCTGGAGTGTTGCGTATAAAAGAAGCCAAAACTCGTCGGTTATTCTGTATTGTGACATTGCCGATTTTTATAATCAGATTTACCATCACTCCGTTGAAAACCAATTAATTGAGTCAGGCCTACCAAACCAAGCAATAAAGTGGGTAATATCGTTACTTGAATCAACTACAGCTGGTGTGTCGCGGGGTATTCCGATTGGTCCACACGCAGTTCACATGATCGCAGAATCGACACTTATTCCCATTGATAACAGCATGTCGACTAATGGGTTAGATTTCTTACGATATGCTGATGACATTATCATTTTTTGTGCTTCAGAGAGAGCAGCAAAGTCAGCGTTGTCACTTATGGCCTCTATTCTCGATAAACAACAGAGGCTAACACTTCAAAGGCACAAGACTAAACTTTACTCCCCAAGTGAATTTCAGGCACTTTGCTCTGAAATGATTGAAGATCGACCAATAGATAAAAATGAGGAAAGATTACTAGGTATTATTCGCAAGTACACCGGAGGAAATCCCTACCAGTCAATATCATACAATTCCATAAAGCCAGAAGACTGGAAGCAATTTTCGGACAAAGTAGTTAGAAAAATAATCAATGACTACCTATCAAGTCCCGAAGTAGATTATATCCGGTTGCGTTGGTTCTATAGAAGGCTTACTCAAGTAGGACATCCTGGTGCTCTTGATGTTTCTATTGAAGAATTTGATAGGCTTGGCCCGTGCTTGGCAAATATATGTTCATATATCGCGTCAATTCAATCTATCGAAGTAGAAGAATGGAAAGTTATTGGTGGAAAACTTCTCGAACTACTTGATACTGAGGAAATTGGACAGAACGAATTCTTCAGGCTTTCTATTCTTAGTCTATTCACTAGAAATAAATACATAAATCACTTCACTGATTTAGCATCAAGATACCAATCTAGTGATCCATTTGCACGGAGGGAGATTTTGTTGGCTGCTTATCAAGATGATGCATTTGATTGGCTACGAGAACACAAGGAATCTTATTCACAAATGGATTCATGGCAGAAAATGGCTTTCATTTATGGAGCATCAGGTTTTCCTCGTGATGAAAAGAAGTATTTCATAAACAATTGTCAACATGATGGCCCATATGAAATAGTTCTAGCAAAGTGGAGCAAAAACACATAACAAGGCGCTCGTTCGGACGCAAACTACGCTTCACTTCGTTTTTGACGCACAGCTTGGTCGTTAGTGGATAAATCAAAAAGTTCAAGCTCGACATCCGTGTCTCGCTTGAGAAAAGAGGGGGCGGGGCAACAGCACTTAACAGCGGCGATACAACATTTTGCTGGATATTTTGTAGGGGTGTGGTATAATCCTTTCAGAAACGATAAGT
>JALTEL010000361.1 GCA_027073945.1 Caldifarciminota bacterium
TCGAAATATGGTGCTCAGAGAGTCAAAGATGTCGTTGTTGAGGTGGAAGATTCTGTTTATGACCCTTTCGTAAACGAATTGTCCGGAAGAATACCCGAGGAGAAGATAAGATTATTTTCCGTTTCGGAGAAAAAGCTCATCATTAGGAGGGTGAGAGAAGAGATACGGGAAAGATTCAAGGGAGATATCAATGCTCTAAGGCAATTCATAAATTATTTAATAGTAAGAAGAAGAGGAAATTATCGCGGCAAAGTTGAAGGTTTTGAGAGATACAGACTGCACACAAAGAAAGGAATTGCCGATATATCTCTACAATATAAGGAGAATAATGGGTCTATAGTTGTATGGATTATACTCCAAGGAACTCCAGATAGCGTAGAGATGATTAGGGAAGAGATGAAAAAAGAGTTTGAAAACTATAGAGAAGGAATGGAACCTATAGAGAGGTGAAAAAATGGTAAACCATATGGAAGAGTGTAGAAAACTAAGGAGCGAGTCTACCAATATCTGGAGAAACTATCAGGTGGCAAAACTGGAGAAATTTGACTTTGAAAGGCTTATGGACCTATATAATAGAATCTCTAGGTCGAGAGATGAGGTAGAGAATCTCTGTCTTTCATGCGATGCAAGTTATGACTGGAAAACGAGGGAGTATTACATGGGAATATTCGAAGGTAGCATACTCAAGATTGTTGCAGCCATATTAAAGAGGTATTCCAATTATCAGAAAGAGTTCCCCGAATCTGCGAAACAATATGAGTCTACGATAGAAGAGATGAGAAAAAATTTTTCTGAAGGAGCAATTAATGCAATGAAGGATTTTGAGAGGTTTTCTACCTTTGACCGACAGAATCTAACTGCGGAGGACATAGCAGACCAGATAAAGAAAAAAGGAGAACTTTATAGTCTTATAAAAGAGGCCGTTGAAAGACAATATTTCTATCTCAACTCTCTGAGAAATACATGGAAAGGGGAGGAAGAAATATTGAACCAGCTTATAACAATCTTCAATGAATCGTATAAGAACAGATTCGATAAAATCAGAGATGGAATAATACTGTGGTTAAAATCAAATCCTACCGCGTTGGTAGAGCTTTTCAGGGAATATGAAGAGGCTCTTCTGGAATCTAGAAACATACGGCACGAAGCTCACGATCTTGCAAATAAGATAGAATCTGAAGCCTCTTCCATGGTGGAAGAAGGAGTAAGTAAATTAGAAGAAGAAAAAGAGATGCTGGAGGATAGACTTGCAGAGATGGAAAGAAGATTGATGGAGGAATCCGGTGAGAAAAAGGCTCTGGAGAAGTATATCGAAGCCATAAAGCAGGAAAGAGACCGTATGGAAAATCAATTAAATAATATGAATTCCAGCTGGGATTCGAAATTCGAAATTCTAGAGAGAAAGAAAAAAGAGATGGAAGAGCAGAAGAAGAGCCTTGAGAAGATGAGGGAGAACGCCAAGAAAGAAGCGATGGCCGAGATTGAGAGCGAGATGGAGCTACTTAAAGGAGAGATAAACAGATATTCCGTGGCACTGGAAAAGTATAAATCCATGAAATCTGGACTGGAAGCAGATAACAGAGCGATGAAAGAGAAGATAGAGGAAATAAATGCGGCACTTAGGGGTGAAATACCATCAAGACCTGTACTTTCTGATGAGGCGAAGCAATATGAAATGGCATTCATAGGAAGGTTTGAGAATAAGATGGACAACTTGCCCATTGAGCTTCCAAACCCTCTCGAAAAAGGAAAGAAAAAGGTTATTAGAGATTGGGGCGAAAACCATAGTTCAGTCAGCTCCAAGAAGAAGCTTATAAAACTCAACGAGAGAAAGGCGGCTGAATTGCCTCACAATCTAAGGTCAAGGTATGTTATGCGCAGTTTCTTTTCTGGAAAACTTCAAGGAATAGTCGAAGCCATGTCATACAGCCATTTAACTAGCTATGCAAAACTTGGAATAGATACGAAGAAAGCCACATTGGGCGAACTTCAGGGCATACTCTCGAGGGCTATAGAAAGTGCCGAAAAGGGTAAATATTTTCACATTGTTGGTATACAGTCTCCCACGGGCTGGGACGACAGAGCGATAGAGTTTCTAAATTCGGACGAATATCAGAAGAGTTTTTTGCATAAATATGTATATGTGTATCTTATAGACGTAGAGCTTAAC
>JALTEL010000362.1 GCA_027073945.1 Caldifarciminota bacterium
TCAAAGGGTTGGAACCGAAGATTAGTGAGTTAAAAAGCAAGGTTAAAGAAGATCCATTAGTATTGTTTGAGAAAAATGGCGAAGAAGAAGAATAAACAATCGCACAACAATTGGGTGCACTTGACCGCCATTCCGCTGCGCCCTTCGGGCTTGCTTTATGGCGGCAAGTGACCCTGGTCGTTGGATGGAAAAATAAGGAGGCACGATGATTAAATTACTTGCAAATCAAATAGAGAGCTTAATCCATCAGCCCGAAAGTGGCATGGGGTATCAGACAGTTGAGGTCGAATATCAGGCCACAAAAAGAAAAGCAACCGTTTACAACGCAGAACTCCTCATGTGGGAACAGGAACCTCACACCATGTTGGTTGAAGCATTTGAGACACTGATAAGTAAGGCAAGTGTTTCGGAAACAAAATTTATCAAATCTATCAGGGTTGTTTCCCCTCCAAAAGTTGTTGTCGAATCTATTGCAGAGAAGTTATTAAAGGAACTTCGGGGGGTACCCGCTACCGAGGGAGGTTCCAGGAAGACAAAGGAAAAAGATGTTTTCATGCGCTTCACCGCATACGTCAATGACCGGCGTATTACCGCAGAGAAAGGATTACTTCCTGGGACATACGCCACCACCGAAGCCGATTCCCGGAACGTAAAGACAGGCGCAGAGGCAGTCGAACGATATGCGTTGCCTAATCCCAAGCCCGCAAAATACCGCCATAGAATTGACCCAGTCAAAGACACCGTATATCGAGAAGGAATCGTGCAACCTGCTTATGGTCACAAAGGAGGGGGAGTGGAAGTTATCTTTGATAACGGTACCGACAAGGATACCGTCAGCGGGCCAGCGGTCCTTCCCGAAAAATGATGAGAATCAAGTTGTCACAAAAGTGGACCGACCATCTAATCCGCCTGCCGGAGAGCGGAATGGGATATCAGAGAGTAGATGTTAGGTTTGCGGATGGCTCCATCCAGCAAGACTGTGTCGTGCTGAACGCGGAAACAATCGAATTGCCCGAGACGTGTGAAGGCAAGGCGATTACCAACATCCGCCTTCACAAAACGAATCATCCAACAACCGAATCGAACGCGACTTCGGGTTAGCCGCGCTGCTTCGCTCTGCGGCCAACCCGAAGCGGTTCATTCGAGACGTTTGGGCAGATAGAGAAGTTATAAGGCATGAGTTCAGAAAAATATAAAGAATTATATATCTTATCAAAAGAAGCGCTAAACGAAGAAATGGGTAGGTTTGCTCGTATTGATGAAAAAGCCTCGAAATATTTATCAATATTAACTCTTCTTGCAGGGAGCGTTGCCTATTTCGGGAAATGGGTCATAGAAAACCTTGTGCCACCTATTACTGCTCTGGAATGGATTCTTGTAATATTAGCCACTATTCTTTGTGCAGGTATTTTTCTCTCTTGGTTTTTCATTTTTAACTCAATGCGGTTGCATAGTGTGATAAAACCCCCTCTAAATGACGAAATGATTAAATTCTTTGACGATAACACGCTGATTGATATTTACTATGCACTGACAAAAGGTAATAAAGAAGCTCTAAGGGAAAATAGAGTCACTACTGATCGCAAATCAAAACAACTTTACTATGGTTACAACACTTTGATCACTTCAGGTTTTGTTTTGGTTGCCTTTTTGACTCTATTTCTTATTTATTCTTGGAATAATACAAGTAATATTACAAAAACGGAAAGGAGTATAGCCATGACAAAATCAAAGGATGAAAAACCTCAGACTACAGAGAAACCGTCTTCTGATAAGCCAAATCCTAACATTGTGCCCCCTACATACGATATGGTAACTGAAGGTTATGATCCTTCAAAGGTCCAAATCAAGAAAGGAGGGAAATCAACAAAGAAGAAATAGATAATTGAGTGTTCTTGTAGGCCCTAAAGTGGCCTATCAGTACTAAATATGGTAATTATTAATTGATATCAATCTATATTCATATAACCAAAGACAAAATTCAGGTATATTGGAAAAACTTAATTATGTAGAACTAGGTGCCCAACAATTGGGTGCAGTTGACCGCTATTCCGCTGCGCCCTTCGGGCTTGCTCCATAGCGGCAACTGACCCATGACGTAGGCAAATTCAATCAGAGAGCTAATTTGTATGACTGAAACGATTCACTTAAAATATCTCAAGGGCAT
>JALTEL010000363.1 GCA_027073945.1 Caldifarciminota bacterium
TATATTTGCCCCTCAAATTTAAATGTTTTTGAAAAATACAAATTTTTAAATAAATTATCCTATTTTTTCCCTCTGTCTTCCCACATCTCCTCTCTTGCCATTGTATGTCCGCAGTTGGGGCATTTCATCTGAGTGCATGGCACCCCTTGCTGATGCGCTACTTTTGTTCCGCATTTTAAACATATGCAGTATCCTCCAACACCGTATCCTCCGCCGCTGTTTCTTCCTCGGCCGCCGCCTTTTCCCAAACCTTTTCCGCTTCCAAACGGCATATTACATACCTCCGTAAACTTTATTTATAGAACCAATATAGTCCGTTATTATCAAAAATCAATTTAATATGGGGGAAAGAGTTAACATTGCTTTTTTGCAGCAGCGCTATTTATTTACAGGTATCAGTTTTTTAACGTGTTCTTCAAGTTTTATGTGCTGATTTTTCAATTTTGAAAAGATGTGTGAAACGCTTTTAAAATTGTTTTCTATATTTTTTATGGTGTCGTATGTTCCGCATAACAGAACCTCATCGTTTGCAGCAAGGCGCTCTATCTCGTTCGGATGCATCCATCTTCCGTCTCTAAAAACATATATAATCTTTGCGTCTTTATAAAATGTTTCGTTGTTTTGCTTATATACATCCGTTTTTTTTGTCAATGTGCCGAAAAAGATCATTTTTTTGTTTGGCAGTTCAATAGGTATACCGGATTCAAGAAGATTCAATATTGTTTCGTCATTGATGTTTTTAATATCCATGGAAAACTCTGCCATATTGGATAACAGGATGCTTTTGAGAAACTCAATTTGGTGAACAGGAGAATAATTTTTTGTAGGAACCTGTGCCTCATAGAGACTGCCGTATTTTAGATTTAATCTATCGATTAGCGCCACTTGAATCAGATATGCGAGCAAAACGGTGAATGCAGCCGGAGCTAACAAATTATAGCCGCCGGTCATCTCCGTTACCATAATGATTGTTGCAAGCGGTGCCCTTGCAGAACTACCAAAAACAGATGCCATACCTATAACAGCAAATACAGCAGGTGATTGATTAAAAATATGGGCAAAAACCGCACCAAGCATAGCTCCCAAAAATAATGTCGGTGCAAATACACCGCCTGAACCGCCTGATGAAACGGTAAATGTGAATGCGAACATTTTTGCCACCAACAGCATTGACAGCAGACCAATAGCCATTTTACCGTCTATTGCATCCTGAATCCATCCATAGCCGCCGCCTAAAACCTGGGGCAGCTCCAAAGCTATAATGCCTACAACTAAGGCCCCCAGAGCCGGCTTGAAGTGCGGCGGTATCTTTATTTTATGGAACAAATCCCTCGTGTAATAAAAAAGGTTGGGGAGAAGAACACCTATAAAACCGCTGAACAGAGCAAGAACGCTCAGGTATAGAAATGTGGAGGCGCTTGTCGCATGAAGGTTGATAGGAACCTTAAAGATAGAACCCCAGCCCATAATAAAGCCCGTTGCAATATACGCTATAATGGAACCAAGAAGCGTATAAACCAGAGCGCTTGATTCAAACTCCATATCGCTGTACAAGACTTCGATGGCAAATATTGACGTTCCGATAGGTGCTCTAAATATTGCCGACAAACCCGAAGCCATTCCTATTAAAACAAACAGACGCCTTTGATCTATGGATGATTTCCTAAAATTTGCGTATATGGAACCGACACCTGCACTAAATAGTGCTGTGGGGCCTTCTCTACCCGCTGCTCCGCCTGTTCCTATCGTTATTGCCGATGCGATTATTTTCAGAGGTGTTACTATTGCTCTGATGTATCCGCCGGTTCTGTGAAATGCTCTGACAGCCGTATCGGTTCCGTGTCCCTCTGCCTCGGGAGCGAAGGTGTAAACCAGAAAACCGGAAATTAAACCGCCTGCGACGATAACAGGAAGAATCAGAAGCGGATGATACGTATGTTGAGGAACACCGCCTTTCAATATGTTAAGAACATCCGGAGGCGTGTATCCTGCTATATAAGTTAATGAATAGTGCCCTACAAATTTCAATAAAAATGCAAAAATCTGAGCGCTTGCAGCTCCTATAAGCCCGATAATTACTGTATCAAGTAGCATAACCCAAGTGTTTTTCTTCATACTTTCATCCTCTAACCGTTCCAGAGTCCCTTTATGCCGTTTATAAG
>JALTEL010000364.1 GCA_027073945.1 Caldifarciminota bacterium
TGGGATAACCAAGAAATTATCAATCATTTCTATCACGAAGCTTTCATTATTTCTGGTATAATTTTCTTTTTTGTTGCTTCTGCTATCTTTCTAATCTTGGAAAGTACTTCTCGAGATATTGGAACATTTACTTCTTCTCTTGAAAATTTTGTTCCTTTCATCTTAGATATCTTAAAAAACAATCTCATTGGTTTTTCTATTCGCATATACATCAAATTATCCGCTGCATCTTCCCACGCTTTAATTTCGTCTGCAAATACATTGGTGCTTACAGAAAAGATATATGTTCTGTTCTTATCATTCTTAATAATGGTTTCCAAATTCTTCATTATGCTCTTTTTGTATGTTGAGGAAAAGAGAAGTAAGTTTAGAGCAGATCCAAAAACTAAAACCCTTGAATTACTTTTTTCAACCATATTATCTGCTATTTTAATTACTTTATTCCACATTTCAGGGTTTAGCAAATTCGCCTTTATAGTGTTGTCACTTACTTCTTTATATTCATCAATATGAGGTTCAAATTGAATATATGCTATTCTCCTATGATATTTTTTGAGGTTTACATTGTACAGTCTACTCATAGTAGCTCTTACAAATTCTGTGGTTGGATATTGCAAAGGTATAGCTATAGCAGAACCACCAGACTTTAACCATGAAACAACAAATGCAAATTCCACCAACGGTTTTCCTGTTCCTCCGGGACCACTTATAAGGGTTGATGATGGATAGGGAAATCCTTTTGGTAACACATTTCTCAGCCAATCATATTCTATTCTTATAGATTTCATGCTTTTCTCCATTGTAGCACCCGGTTTTCGATGATCTGTAAAAGAGTCACAAAACCAGTAATTGTTGCAACTATTAAAAATGTAACCGCAAGAATACCATCGGGATAAAAAAGGCTTTCGTAGTAAACCAATCTAACCCCTAATCCTTTAACACCAACTAAGAATTCTCCAGCTATGGCTCCTGTAAATGCCGCCGGAAGGGCAAGCCTTAATGAAGAGATTAACCACACTATACTGTATGGGAGAAGGAGCTTTGTTAGAATCTTAAACTTTGAAGCCTTATAAGCCTTAAAGAGCCTTAAATATTTCTCATCAATAACCCTTATTCCTGAATAAACTGTATGAAAGACCATTAAAAATGAACCATAAGATGCTAAGAATATCTTCGAAGTGGGAGAAATTCCTCCAAACGCCAGAATAACAAATGGGGCGAGCACTATCTTTGGTATCCCCATGAGTGAGGAAAAGAAAGGGGCAAAAATATGTGAAAGGTTATCACTGCTCCCTATTGTAATGCCCAAAGATGCTCCAAATATTGTACCGATAAATAACCCGAATAAGGCTTCAAAGAGCGTTGTTTTAATGTCCTCGCATGCCATTGGCGAATTGATATAGCCAAATAAAGCATTTAAGGCACCAAGGGGAGTACCTACTAAGTAAGAGGGAATTATGTTAAACTCGGCCAGTATTTGCCAGAGTATAAGTGGAACAAGGATAAATAAAAGCCGTATCGAAGTTTCCATCTTCATCTTATTCCTCCGTAGAGCATTCTTAAGAGCTCTTTCTTTTTCTCCACAAAGTCCTTGGTGCCCCTTGCCTCGATTGGATTTTCGTATCCATCAGACCTCATCTCTTCCACAACCCTTGCGGGTCTGGAGCTCAGCACGATAATCCTTCTTGAAAGAACCAATGCCTCCTCAACATCATGAGTTACCAAGATGATCGTTGTACCCTTAAGTTCTTTTATTAACCTGTGAAGGAAGGTTTGCATTTTAATTCTTGTGTAAGTATCCAGAGCTCCAAATGGCTCATCAAAAAGAAGTAGATCCGGGCTTACGGCAATCGCTCTTATCAAATCTACCCTCCGTTTCATTCCACCACTAAGCCGTGAGGGATAGTAGTTTTCAAAGCCCTCCAAGCCAGCTATTTTAATCAAGTTTTTAACTCTTCTTACATCTGGCTCAAGATTGAGAAGTTCGTAAGGAAGGAGAACATTAGATAAAACAGTGCGCCATGGGAGTAACGTGTCTTCCTGAAAAACATACCCGACTTTTCTTGCATTCACTTTTATCTCGCCTTCAATTTGAGAGTTCTTTAGTATCCCTGCTATCGCATTTAAAAGTGTCGACTTGCCACAACCACTTGGTCCGATGA
>JALTEL010000365.1 GCA_027073945.1 Caldifarciminota bacterium
CAGTTTCAGCATCGTTTCCAGTTGGGACTGCGTTTCGAGCAAGGTTAAAGCGAGATGATAGTGGTACTTATTGTAACTGGTTTCTAATGTTTACTAATGATTCTGGGGGGACAGGTAAGCGTAGTCAAGATGACAGTTATATAGAAACAATTAGATGGGCTAATGCTGGTAATAATGTAATTTTGCATTCGACTGGTGGGTCTGATCCGACTGTTTATAATAGTGATGTAACACAAGGAGTATTTTATATAGCAGAGGTTATAAGAAAAGCAAGCGATACGGTAAAGGGATTCCTGTGGGATGATAATTATAGTGCCTTAGGAAATGCTGAAGATATAATTACTGCTAATAGTGATAGTTTATTTGTCAGTCTATATACCGGCGGCAGTTCAGGGGATACAAAAATGGATTATTGTTTTGTTCGTAAGTATAATTCTCCAGAACCAGCTTTTTCCTCGGCAGGAAATGAGGAAACAGGAATATCGGATTACTTGCCGGGTTGGGATTATAGAAAACAAATAACAATAACAGGACAATCTGGTGCTGGTACAAACTACCAAGTTCTTTTGAAGGTAGGAGAAAGTTCAGGTGCCACGGGATTTGATTTTCATATAGAGGGGCATTCTGCTTTATTCCCTTCGGGTGAAAATGATTCTGGGGATCTTAGATTTGCGAGTGGGGAAATAACAACTTCAATTAAAGATATAATAGGTTCAGGGATAATTCCCCTTCCAAGATAAAAAATATGGCAAAAACATTTACACAATTATTAGACAACTATAAAACAATAAGCCGAGATTCTTCTTCTGACAATGAGGCATTGGGAAAACAACTCTTATCTGACTATATCAGAGAGATTCTTTATATGGCTGATTGGACTTTCAATCGGTCAACGGCAACCGATTTAACGGAAGCAAACAAGCAGTATTATCCCCTACCCTATAATTGCTGGAAGTTAAGGACGGCGACAGTAACGGTGGGTTCTACAATTTATACTCCGCTGGAAATAACCGATGAAAGGGTTTGGTCTATTCTTAACACGGTAAAGTCAAGCTCTAATGTGCCGACTTACTTTTATGTGAAGCCAAGCACATCAGAGGTAGGATTCTACCCCTATTCAAGTGAGGCGGGGGATACAATTACGTTTACTTTCCAGAAGAAAGTTCCAGACTTCGGTGAAACTGATTACACAACTGGCACAGTGGCAGTCACTAAGGGTTCAAAAGCAGTAGTGGGAACTGGCACGACCTGGACTTCTGATATGGTTGGCAGGGGATTTAAGGTAAGCAAGTATTGGTATGAAATTGCTTCAGTGGTGGATGCTACCCACCTGACTTTAGTTAGGGAATACGGCGAAGACACGGCAAGCGGAGCAAGTTATACGATAGCCCAGTTAGTTCCTTTACCCGATGGATTTGAGAATATTCCGCTTTATAAGGCGTTGTGGTTTTATTTTCAATCAAGAGAACAACCAGCCCAAGCTGACCAGTATTTGGCACTTTATGAGCAAGGTCTTTCAAATCTCCTTAAGCGGGACAGCAAAACGACAACAGCGGTTCTAAAACAGAACGCTACTGTTCCAATAAATCCTAACGACTACCCAGAAATTTCTTAAAACTATGAAAAATAAAATTCAAATTCTCAAAGATAAAAAATTTAAAATAATCAGGTCGGTTCAGGAAAGCGTTGTTTATGATTACGAAGCACTTAAAAAAACAAGGGCGTTTTTGGAAAGTGAATTAGCAAAAGTTAATGAAAAAATAAAGACATACGAAGATGCGACCAATTCTAAAAATTGATGATTTTTCAGAAGGGATTCTAGCAGATAAAACTATCCAGACGGGAAAAGGTTTTTCTTATGGAGTAGCATTGGATATTGCTACTGAGTGGGGGAAATTACAGCCCTCTTATAAGACAGAGGCGATGGGAGAAGATGCTTCGCCAAATGATATTACCGACGGTATTACTTGGATGAGATATTACAATAATTATGTTTATGGTTTAGGTAATGGTGGTTCTAACCGAATTTATAGGTATGACACTTCTTGGTCTTTGGTTCACGATGATTCTAATGTAGGCTGGGGACAGGGAATGGAAGTTTATGGAAGCAATCTTTATTGGGCTTCCAATGGTTATTTGGGGACTTACGATGGGACAACTT
>JALTEL010000366.1 GCA_027073945.1 Caldifarciminota bacterium
CATTATTCCACCTCTAAAAAACAATTATATTTTATTATCTGAAAATTAAAAGTCTAAACAACCACCAACGGCATTTTTTTCTACCAATCTCGTTTTATTATAGTATAATTTTAAAAAATTAATGTTTTTTGGAGGTTAAATAGATGGAAGTTTTGGAAGTATCGAAAAAGGTTCAGGATGTCCAAGCATCCGCAATTCACAAAATGTCTGCTCTGGCCGCCCAAATGCCCGATGCCGTTGCCCTGTCGTGGGCCAGGCCAGATTCACCCACACCAGATCACATAAACCAGGCAGCCATTGAAGCTATTAAAAATGATTTGGCAAGCAAGTACTCGCCACCGCCGGGCTTGCTGAAGCTCAGAGAGACTATTGTTGAGAAGCTGAAGAGAGATAACAATATAGAAGCAACACCAGAAGAGGTTTTGGTTACAACAGGTTCTATCGAGGGTATTTTTGCTGCAATACTGGCCCTTGTAAACCCAGGTGAAGAAGTGCTTATGCCCTCGCCCAACTACTCTACGCACGAACTCATAGTAAGAATGTCCTCTGCCACACCCGTATATTTTCCTACAATTGAAGAGGAGGGTTTCAGACTTGATTTGGATGCTTTGGAAAAATCGATAACGAAGAAAACAAAGGCCATACTGTTTTGCAATCCCGCAAATCCGACAGGCGCCGTATTTCCAGAAAAAGATTTGAGAAAGTTAGCCCAAATTGCAAAAGAAAACAACCTCTTCATAGTTGTAGACGAGGCATATGAATACTTTACATTTGACGGAGCAAAACACTTCTGCATAGGCTCGATACCAGAGATGAAAGATATAGTGGTGGAGAACTTTACCTTCACAAAAACCTACGCAATGACAGGATGGAGAATAGGTTATAATGTTGCATCCCCTGAAATCATGAAACACATAATGAAAACACATACGCCAATGACAATATGCGCCCCTGTAGTGTCACAGTATGCAGCATTGGAGGCACTCAAAGGTCCTCAGGATTGCGTAAAAGAATTTTATCAGCACTACCTTGATTGGAGAAACTTGATGTGTGAACGTCTCGACAGGCTGAGCCATGTATTCTCATATCAGAAACCGCTCGGTTCGTACAACATGTTTCCCAAAATAGTAGCTAAAGGCAAAGAAAATTCAGCAGAGTTCTGTATAGACCTACTAAAGGGAGCAAAAGTCGCAACAACGCCGGGCGCTCCTTTTGGTCCCACTGGAGAGGGACATTTGAGAATGAGTTTCTGCTCTTCAAAAAAGGTAATCACAGAAGCATTTGACAGAATGGACAAATACTTTGGAGTTTAACTCTCAAGATTAAGGGGTGTATGCGCCCCTTTGCCTCTACATGTTTTACTTGCAACGGAACCGTTAAACTTCACAACGGTATTTTTTCCCAAAGATTTAGCTCTATATAAAGCCAAATCAGCATGTGAGATAGCATTTTCCAAGCTGTCTGTATCATCCGGAATTGTACAGTAACCTATACTTACCGTTATTTTGATAACCTGTTCGTTATATACAACTTCGGCATTTTTCACCGACAGCCTAAAATCATCCAGTATTTTAAACGCATTGCTATCTGAGATGTCGGGCAAAATAATCAAGAACTCCTCACCCCCGTATCTTATTATCAGATCCGAACTGCGTCTAAATATGGCTTTTGCAAACATTCCTATATTTCTTAATAGTTCATCCCCAGCCACATGACCGTATCTGTCGTTAACAAGCTTAAAGTCGTCTATATCGATCATGGCAACAATGCTCGTTATATTGTGTCTTTTTATTGTTGATTCATACGTCTTAAAAAATCCCTGCAAAAAATGCCTGTTGTAGAGCCCTGTCAGCTGATCTCTCAAACCCATTGCTTTCAATTTTTCATTTAGCCTTCTTATGTAAATTAAATTTGCCGCAGACTGAAGATAATTCCTAACTACACTTATCCTGTCTTTATCTATTTCATTGCACTTAAATAATATCTGGACAACAGCGAGTATCTCTTTGTTTGAGACTATCGATATACACACAAACTCCCTTATTTTATCAGGGCAAAGTCCATAAAACATTTTGCCTGTATTGGATAAGCATTTTTCGCATGATTCACATTTTATATTGCCTTTTTTAAAATATTTCTTTAAATGATTGTCTTTGTTT
>JALTEL010000367.1 GCA_027073945.1 Caldifarciminota bacterium
AACTATGCTATTGTATCTGCCTGTGCATCATCTTCTCATGCAATGGGCGAGGCATTTCATAAAATAAAATACGGCTATGCGGACATTATGATAACAGGTGGCGGAGAAGCCCCTATTACACCACTTTCCGTGGCAGGATTTTCCAGCATGAAGGCTCTTTCCCCGCGGAATGAAGAACCCGATAAGGCCTCAAGACCTTTCGACGCTGCAAGAAATGGCTTTGTTATAGGTGAAGGCGCAGGGATTTTAGTATTTGAAGAACTTGAACATGCAAAGAAACGAGGCGCTAAAATCTACGCGGAAATTGCAGGTTACGGAGCTACCTGTGATGCATTTCATATGACCCAGCCCGCACCGGAAGGAGAAGGAGCATACAGGTCTATGCTGCTGGCACTTCAAGATGCCGAAGTTGAACCTGATAGCATTGATTATATCAATGCACACGGCACTTCTACCGTGTTAAATGACAAATTTGAAACAATTGCCATAAAGCGTGTATTTGGTGACCGGGCATACAAAATTCCGGTATCATCCACCAAATCCATGACAGGTCATACACTCGGGGCATCTGGTAGTATTGAACTTGTGGCAGTTGCACTTTCCATTAAAGACGGTGTAATACATCCAACGCGCAATTACGAAAACAGAGATGAATACTGCGACCTCGACTATGTTCCTGAAGGGGCAAGAGAGATTAACTTGAAAGCTGCCATATCAAATTCCTTTGGGTTCGGAGGTCACAACGCGACACTGTTGTTGAAAAAATTCACGTAGCCCCTTTGTTCCGGCCATACAAATGGCTTATTCGGTGAAAACTAATAGCGGTTAATTTGTTAGCTGGTGCAATATCTTTTGCAAATCAAGATTTCGGCTGATTACAGGGGTCTTTGCTCCAAGTTCTCAGAGTGACTTACCGTACATCCTATATGTTTTATAAAGCTTGCCCCCCATAAATCTTGCGGCTCTTATAATAAGATAATTATCCTCAAGAAGCCAGGATACTTCACAATTCCGCATATGTTTGAGAGCAATGCCATCCAAAAGCATATTATAGTAAAGCATGGAATCAATGCCTCTTTTTCTGTAATTCTTTTTGATGCCAAGTGTTATTAATCTTGTACCCTTTATATTTCTAAATTTCGTAATTGAATGATAAGCGAAAGGTATAATGCCCAATGAGAAAATCGAGCCTTTCATTTGCTTTAGTACGAGATTGACATCAGGGAGTACAAGACCAAATGCCACAGGCTCTCCATTGTATTCCACTATCTTAGCAAGCTCTGGTATGGCAATCTGTTTAAAATCATTGGCAACATGATTGAACTCGTCTTCTGTCATAGGAACAAATCCCCAGTTAGCCTCCCATGCAGCGTTGTATATTTCTCTTACACGTGCTATTTCAGCAAGTACATTGCTAAAATCCAGATTCCTTATTTTAAAGCCAGACTTTTCCGCACGCTCGGCAAGTGGCTTTAACCTTGCAATGAGCCTTCCGGCAAAATTTCTGAACTTTTCATCAGTGGAAATATTATATGCAACAAGGTCCTTTGCCTTTTCAAAACCATATCCCTGCATTAGCTCCATATAGTAAGGGGGATTATAGGACATGCCCATAACAGGGGGACTGTCAAAACCATCTATCAAAAGTCCGTATTCATCGTCGTTGGAATTAAAACAGGCAGGCCCAAGTGCATATTCCATGCCATTTTGCCTTAAAAAATTGAGGGCAGCATCAAACAGTGCACCTGCGACATCTCTGTCATTTATGCTTTCAAAAAATCCAAAAAAGCCTGTTTTTTCTTTGTGAAAATCAATATAATTCTGGTCTACCTGTGCAGATATTCTACCCAAGGGCTTTCCATTTCTATATGCCATAAACAGCTTAACCTTAGAATGCTTGAAATATGGATTCTTAGAGGCCGTGAGCCTATCCATATCAATATCCACCATGGGAGCAACCCAGTTTTTGTCCCTTTTGTAGATTTCCCATTCAAACTTTACGAATTTTTTTATCTCTTCCCTTGTTTTTATTTCTCTTATTTCTATATCCATACACACATCCTTTTTGTTGCACAACTATTTTAAAGCATTACAACCGAAAAAGCAATGAAATGCCGTTGTTTAAAAAAATATTATAACTTAAACAAATTCAGAATGATATTGTTATTGGCTAAGCGGGATGTTATTTTATATCTCACTCGTATTTCCCGTCAAAACATGCCGTGCAGAACTTGTCACTGAAATGCTTATCCATTACAAACAAAAGCTCGTTTTCTTCAATATACAGAACAGAATCCGCCTCTAATTTTTTGGCCACATCCTCCTGTGAAATGCCACTTGCAACAAGTTCATCCCTTGTAGGGATGTCTATTCCGAAATAACACGGAAACCTAACCGGAGGTGAAGCTATACGCAGATGCACTTCTCTGGCACCGCTCTCTCTCATCAATCTGATAATTTCACGTGAAGTCGTTCCCCTTACAATAGAATCATCGATAAGGGCCACCTTTTTACCGTGTACAACATCACCAACAGGTATTAATTTTTTCCTGACCTTATCTTTGCGATTGCCAGGCTCAATAAAACTCCTTCCTGTATAGTGATTTCTGATAAAGCCAAGTTCAAGTGGTAGCCCGCGTGTCTGTGCGTATCCAATTGCCGCAATAGTTCCTGAATCGGGTACGGCTACGACAATGTCTATCGGAGTTTTATCTTTTTCCCCGAGCAATATACCTGACTTTTTTCTGAAATCATACACGGATTGCCCGAATATATGCCCATCAGGCCTTGAGAAATATATAAGTTCAAAAATACACTGTTTTGTGCGGCGTATTTTTTTAAGTCTTGTGCTTTTTAAGCCATAATTTTCTATAATTACGACTTCGCCGGGCATCACCTCTCTAAAGGGCTTCAAACCGGATGCCACAAGCCCACCTTCCTCAGAAGATAGCCCTATGGATTGCCCATTTCTCCCTATCCACAAAGGCCTGTACCCAAGTGGATCCCTGAACCCTATTAAAGTATCCATATCAAGAATTATAACTGAATACGCCCCTTTTAAAATTGACATGAGCTTTTTAATTCTCTCTGCAACAGGCATATCAAGATACTGTGAATACAGATGAAGAATAACCTCGGAATCGCCTGTTCCTTTGAGCATTTTCCCACTTTTTATCAGCACTGTTTTGAGTTTGAGAGTGTTGGTCAGATTACCGTTGTGAACAAGTGCAAGATGCCTGCCTTTACAATAGCCATAAATAGGCTGAATATTATCGTATGCATTTTTCTCACCCTGTGTGGAATAGCGAACATGTCCGATTCCAATAAAACCTTTGAGTTTATTGAGTGTGTTCCCATCAAATACCTTTTGGACAAGCCCAAAATTTTTGTATAAAACGATTTCATTTTCATGGAACACAGAAATCCCTGCACTTTCCTGCCCTCTGTGCTGCAGAGCATAAAGCCCTTCTTTAATTCTAAAAGCCGCATTCAAATCACGGGATGCAAAGGCAAAAACCCCGCATTTATCCTTAGGCTTCAAGCAAATTCCTCAGGCTGTTATTATATACATTTTTCAATTTTTCCATTGACAAACTGAAATTCCTGAAAAGCAAGGATTCACCGCCAGTTTTTCCTATTATCCTATAAGGGATATTATATTGCATGGCAAGCTCTTCAAATGCCTCAGTATCATAAGGAGTTACAATAAATCTCTGCTGCCACTCTCCCATAAGCGTAGCTTCATCCGTATCAACATCAGCACTGAGTCCTATCCCACCTGCTATTGAAGATTTTACAAGAGCTGTAACAAGCCCTCCTTTCCCTACATTCCTTGCATGGTATATGAGATTATTGCCAAATGCCTCAACCATGAATTTTATTAATTTTTTCTCAAGGAACAGGTCGCATACATCCACCTCACCGCCCACAAAATCGTAGAAAACATGTAAAAATTCGCTTCCGCCTATTTCCCCAAATTCTTTACCAACAAGATAAATAGGTTGATCATTCCCAAATCCAGTGTGCAACCTCTGTGAAGGTGTATCTCTCACACCCAACATACCTATTATTGGAGTAGGATATATTTTTCTTCTATTTGACTGATTATAAAAACTGACATTGCCTGAGATAACAGGAATATCAAGATATTCTGCAATATTCTTTAATCCCTCAACCACACTGGAAAAAGTGTAATATACTTCTTTATCAAGCGGACTTGCGAAATTTAATCCGTCAGTCATTGCAATAGGATAAGCCCCAACAGAAAGTAACGCTTCAAGGGCATGGCATACAGTGTTTTGAACGCCGTAAAACGGGTCAAGATACACAAGCCTGCCATTACCGGATACGTTAACCGCTATGGATTTCCTGCTGCCCTTTATTCTAAGCAGTGCAGCATCAAATGCAGAAGGGCCGTGAACGGTATTTATACCAACCATATAGTCATATTGCTCGTAAACCCAAGCCTTTGAATTGATATTCTCCTGTCCCAATAATCTGTAAATATCCTTGCTTTTTACTCCATCCGTGAGAAGAGGTATGGTTTTATACTTTAATTCATCGATATAAGCGGGTTTCCTCTGCTCCAATTCCTGCTCATCAAAGCCTGAGACGATAAAATCGACAGGAAGCTCGGCAAGAGTCCTGTTCTGCCATTTAATTCTCAATAGATTATCGGAGGTCACAGTACCTATTATACTGCCCATAAGTCCCCATTTACCAAAAGTCTTTAAAAATCTATCCTCACTGCCCTTTTTTACACAAAAAATCATCCTTTCCTGTGATTCCGATACGATAATCTCAGCCGGAGACATACCCTGTTCACGCAACGGTACAAGAGAAAGGTCTATTTCAGCACCGGATTTACCTTTTAAAGCCATTTCAGATACAGCCGTGGCAAGTCCGCCGGCACCAAGGTCTTGCAACCCCAACAGATCAGGGTCATTTATGAGTTCCATTGTAGCCTCTATTAAAAGTTTTTCCATAAAGGGGTCACCAATCTGAACAGAATTCCTTTTATCCTCTTCCCCCTCATTCAAATCAATCGACGCGAAGGAAGCCCCCTTAATGCCGTCCCGTCCCGTTCTCGCACCCGCAAGTATAATGGAATTTCCTTCTCCGGCAAGTAAGGCTTTTTTCAAAGATTGCTTGTTCCCTATACCAAGACAAACAACATTAACAAGGCAATTATCGGCATATACGTCATCGAATAAGGTCTCACCGCTTACAGTTGGAACGCCAATGCAATTTCCATAATGGCTTATGCCACTTACAACTCCCTCTGCTATATGCTGCGTGGTCTTTTCTTCAATATCGCCGAATCTTAAGGAATCAAGCAGCAAATAAGGTCTTGTACCCATTGCGAGTATGTCTCTTACTATACCTCCAATACCGGTTGCAGCTCCGTTAAACGGCTCTATCTGCGAGGGATGATTATGACTCTCTACTTTAAAAGCTGCGACATGGTTATCGTCAATTTTCACAACACCTGCATTCTCGCCGGGTCCTTGCACTACCCTGTTATTTCTGTAAGATAATTCCCTTAGATATTTCTTTGAACTCTTATAGCTGCAGTGCTCCGACCATGCCACGTCAAATATGGCCTCTTCAAGCGGTGTCAGTTCTTTTCCAAGCACAGTTCTTATCTTTTTTCTCTCTTCTATACTCAACATTATGCGCCCCTCACATGCTTAAAAATTGATTGAAAAAATTTCAAACCGTTTCCGTCCCACAAGATTGATTCGCTATTGCGCTCAGGGTGTGGCATCAGACCGAGCACATTATGCCTCTTATTAATCATGCCTGCTATGTCATGGCTTGAGCCGTTGGGATTGTTAACATACCTGATAATAGCCCTGTCTTCTATACTCTCAAACTGGTTCTCTTCTATAAAATATCTGCCTGATGAGTGTGCAATGGGCAGCATAACCTCTTCGCCGGCAGCGAACATACCTGTAAAAGGTGTCCTATTATCTGTAATGAGAATTTTCTCGTTCCTGCAAATAAATCTTGTGCTTTCATTTCTGAGTAAGGCACCTTCGATAATTCCCGTCTCCGTTAATATTTGAAAACCATTGCATATACCCATTACAAGTCCTTGATCATGCTCTATATAATTTATAAGGCTCTCCATGACAGGAGAAATGTGTGCTATTCCGCCAGGCCTTAAATAATCTCCGTATGTAAATCCTCCGGGCAGTACTATGAAACTGTATTTCTCAATATCCGGATCATTATGCCAGTGTAAAACAGCATTGAACCCGCTTATATTGAGAACATGCAAAACGTCTCTATCGCAATTACTTCCCGGGAATACGACAACCGCTGCCCTGGGTTTCATAATTCTTCCACTGTAAAGTTATATGTCTCTATTATCGGGTTTGCAAGAAGCCTTTTTGAAATTATCTTTACGTTTTGTTCGGCATCTTTCAGGGATGTTGAGTTTATATCAAATACTATCAACTTTCCCTTACGCGTATTGTTGACATTAAAAGTCCCCAATTTATTGATGGCATGTTCTATTGCCTGGGCTTCGGCATCAAGTATGCCCTCTTTCAGCATTATTTTTACCGTTGCTCTGAATCTCTTCATTTTTGGAAAGCCTCCTTGCACGTATCCTTTTTATTCTTTGCTTCGTGGCATCCACAATTTCAAATTCAAAACCCTCTAATTCCAGCTTTTCACCCTTCTGAGGAACCTTGTTAAATCTTTCCATTAACAGGCCTCCCAGCGTGCTAACTTCTTCACTTTCAAACGTGTGTTTTAAAAGTTTTGATACATCATCCAATTCTATTTTTGAATTAAACAGATATATTCCGTCTCTCTCCTTTTTATAGGTAAACTCCTCCCTGTCAAATTCCTCGTATATTTCTCCGACTATCTCCTCAATCAAATCTTCAAGTGTGATAACTCCCACAACACTACCGAATTCATCAACAACCATTCCAATTGAGGCATGCTTTTTTTGAAGCTCCCTTAAAGTATCTATAACTCTTTTTGAATCAGGGATAAAATGCGGCTCTATGCCAATATCCTTCACCTTTGTGGTTTTCAGGGAATCAATATGTCTCAGGACCTCTTTAATGTAAAGAATACCAACAACATTGTCTATCCTTTCTCTTATAATGGGCAGTTTGGAGTAACCCCATTTTCTGTAAGTCTGGACAGCCTCATCAAGTGTCATGTTTTCCTTTACATAGATCATATCAACACGAGGTACCATAATTTCACCAATCTGTGTGTCCGACACCTCAAAAATCATATCTATTATGGAATACAACCCTTCTGACATAATGCCTCGCACCCTGGCATTTTTTATTATCTTTCTCAGGTCTTCTATGGAATCCGCTTCACCCATCATATGTGAAAAAAACTTTTTTATATTACTCATTTCCAAATCCTTGTTTTAAAATTTCCCTTCCATTATCCGATATAACAACGCCTCCTGATATTATTACTTTTAAGGCTGTTTCTGTATCTATCTTAATTCTTTCAAACTTCTTCTCGGATAAATATATTAGAAAGCCAGACGTAGGATTCGGGGTGGTGGGAACAAAAATGCTGTAAATCTTTTCACCGTTCAAATATACGGGTTTTTCATTGGTAACAAAGGCAAGTGCTTTTCCACCTGTTAGCGGAAAATCAATTAACACAACAGACCTGAAATTCACCTTGTTATTTATCAATGTATCTGTGAATTGTCTGAAAGATTTATAAAGACTTCTTATAATAGGCAATTTAAAAATCACAGCTTCAAGAGACTTGAGTACTGTCCTGCCAACAAAATTCTTGGCAAACAGACCTGTCAGATAAATAAGTACAATAACTATACCCGTTGAAATAAGAACAAGGAAAAATTTCGGGATCTGATTGAGTCCCGGAATGAAAATAAGAATTTCTGTAAATATCCCTCCCAATTTTTCTATTATCCAAAGAGATATGTACAGTGTAAGTCCGACAGGCCCTAAAATGGCAAGTCCTGTCAGGAAGTTATCCCTGAACTGGTTTTCAAAGCGCGTTCTACCCATTATTCCCTATTTTCTCCGCTATGTAAAGTCCGGATAAGGCTGCCTGTACAAGTCCCCTTGTTATACCTGCCCCATCTCCTGCAGCATACAATCCTTTTATTCTGGTTTCCATATTCTCATTCAATAAAACTCTATTGGAATAGAACTTAACCTCAACCCCATAAAGCAATGTGTATGGACTGCCCACACCGGGAAGCAATTTGTCAAGCTCGAAAAGCATCTCTGTAATATCTTTGATGTATCTGTACGGAAGGGCAAAGCTCAAATCTCCCGGAACAGCCGATAACAATGAAGGCTTCACTGGATTACGCTTTAGTCTGTCGTTCGTAGTTCTACGACCTTTTTGCAGGTCTCCAAATCTCTGTACCAGCACATTACCCGAAAGCAAATTCGCAAGCTTTGCTATTGACACACCATAAGCATTCGGATCATCAAATGGCTCTGTAAATTTGGTAGAAACGAGAAGCGCAAAATTTGTGTTCTCCGTTGTTTTCATAGAATAACTGTGTCCGTTCACAGATACTATATCATTAACATACTCAATGACAACAACTCCTCCGGGGTTTACACAGAATGTTCTGACCCTATCATCAAATTCCCTTGTATAATAAACAATCTTCGGCTCATAGAACAGTGAGGTCAAAGGTTCTGTTATTGCACTTTGAACTTCAACCCGAACACCTAAATCAACATAAGGAGAAAAGGTTTTTATATCATATTTTTTCAATATATCCTTAAACCAACCTGAGCCAGCTCTCCCCGGAGCAGCAATTACATACTTTGAATTATATGTTCCCCTGGCTGTGGAAATCCCTTTAATTTCATTGTGCTCTACAATAAAATCATTCACATGCTCAAAGAAATGGAATTCAACACCTTTCTGTCTCAGCAACTCATACATACTTTTTAGAATTTCAAGTCCAAGGTCGGTACCAAGATGTCTGACTTTTTGTGGCACTATTTCAAGATGAAATTTATGTGCACTGTATTTCCAATCCTCAATCTCTTCAATATCTTCACCATACAATTTAGAAGGAGCACCAAGGTCTAAAAAAATGCTATCCACATCCTTCATCAATCTCTCAAAATCCGATCTTTCTATGAACTTTGACATGTCGCCACCAACACTTGAGGAATAAGTCAGTTTTCCATCGGAATAAGCTCCGGCTCCGCCAAATCCGGACGTGACAAAACAAACCGGGCATTTAAGACACGGTTTTCTATTGTCAATAATGCACGGGCATTTTCTCTTTTCAATAGGAGGCCCTTTTTCAAAGATGGCAACTTTGTATCCCATTTCTGCCAACTTCAATGCGCCAAAAATCGCAGCAGGTCCTGAACCTATGAATATTACATCACTGTATTGGGTACTTTTAACTGCCATTACGTCAATACTGCACAATGCATAAAATCAGCAGAAGGACAGGGGCCGCTATCTTCCAATTCTCCTCAATCCCTCCTCCACACTATTCTCAAAAATTTCTGGCCATCTGAAAATTTAAAATCCAGCTCTCCTTTATGGGCTTTTTGGACAGCTTTACCCAATCTGGAAGCAAGGCCTTCAGTTGTTGTCTTTATTGTTATTTCACTGTTATTACTGTTAATCTCTATAATTCTCGCAAGAGGGTTGGAATTTTCTTCTTTCTCGGATTCGTGCTTTATAAGATTTATTATTTCCGTTCTATGTGACTCGTCTCTGAGATAAAAACCCGTTAAATCAACAACTCCCAGCGGAAAATTATCTTTTATCTTTCTGCATGCAGGGCAATCTTTGAAGTTAACTTCACCTTTCTCCAGAATGCTCTTTTTCAATACATCATCCTTTTTCCATGTTTTGTTATGATAAACAAGTCCGCATGTAGAACATACAGTCGGGTCTTTATAAATACCTCTATCCATATACGGGTCATGGAGCTTCACATCAAGCCTTCTGTCCAATCTGTCTTTATTCATACTTAAAAGTCCCTCCTTCCTTGTAGTAGTATATTTTAAAGCATTTATTGTATCTACTCAAGTTCCTCTCTGATTAAATTGCCAAGACGCTCAATTCCTATTCTTATATTGTCTTCGTTAGCATTAGAGAAATTCAATCTCAACGTGTTAAAGCCTTCATTTCCACCGGGGAAAAAGTTATACCCCGGTACAAATGCAACTTTTCTATCCACTGCTTTTTTGAGCAAGTCCCCTGTATGTATGCCCTTCGGAAGTTCCACCCACAGGAACAGACCACCATTGGGCTTTGTCCAGCTTATATCATCTCTCTCTGGCATATATTTTTCCAGAGACTCAAGCATAATGTTTCTCCTCTTCCTGTATACATCGCGTATCACCTTTACATGAGCTTTCAATATTCCCCTTTCGCACAAGTCATAAACAAGATACTGATCAAGTGTTGAGGAATGCAGATCTGCTCCCTGTTTAAACTGCACTATTTTCTTGAGAATAAATTCAGGTGCGGTTATCCAGCCCAGTCTTGTCCCGGGAGCAAGAGTTTTGGAAAAGGTACTGAGATACATAACCCTTTCCTTTTTCATTACAACAAAAGGTGTTATATCTTCACCCTCAAATCTTAATTCTCCGTATGGGTCATCTTCTAATATAATTGTATTATACCTCTCTGCAAGTTCAATAATCTTCTTCCTTCTCTCAAGCGATATACTGACACCCTTGGGATTATGGAAATTGGGCAATGCATAAATAAACTTTACCTTATGGTTTTTCAAATGTGCTTCTATTTCATCGGGCATCATACCGTCATTATCCATACTAACTGTAAGATACTGCGGAGCAAACCCGTTCCATGCAGATAGGGCACCGAGATAAGTAGGTTTTGAAGTTATGATGTAGTCACCCTCATCTATAAAAGTTTTACCTATAAGGTCAAGCGCCTGCTGCGAGCCTGTAGTTATCAGTACATTGTCTAATTCAGCAGGTACACCGTATTTCCTCATATAATCGGCTATAAAATCCCGCAGCGGGACGTACCCTTCCGTGGTGCTGTACTGCAACATTTTTTCTCCGTACCTCGGAAGTAGATACCTTGCCGCCTCTTCAAATTCACGTACAGGAAAGAGTTCTGGCGCAGGCATACCACCTCCGAATGATATTATATCGGGCAGTTCGGTAAGTTTTAGCAACTCTCTTATTGCAGAGCTTTTTACCCTCTGAGACCTGTTTGATAGTACCTGTCCCCATATTTTATCCATTGATTCGATCATTGTTAATGCCTCCTATTTTTTTGTTTCTGAATACACCTCTTCATAAAGACTGTTGAAAGACCGAAAAACGATATCAGGTTTCAAATCCGTTAAACAGGCAAAGTCGAGACCAGCTTTACAAACAAGCGGTTTTGCCGAATAATAAAAACATGGACTGCAGGGTAGTCCAAGCCTGACAACCCTGTGTGGAACCATCCATGGTTTGACCCATACGGGATTGGTGGGTCCAAAAATTGACACCGTAGGAATCTGCAAAGCAGCAGCAAGATGCATTAGACCGGAATCATTGGTGATAAATAGATGCATGTGTTTCATAATTGCAGCGGTTTCCCTTATGGAATTTGTCCTGACAGCTATAACCCTGTCAGCATATGAAGAATGCTCCCGCACCTTATTCTTGAGGACATCTTCCTCAGGACCTCCGAAAACAAACACAAAGGCATTTTTAAATTGCTTAAGGATCATATTGGAGAGCTCGGAGAAATACGGCGCAGGCCATCTCCTTTTCTCATGATTTTTCAGAGAACTGGTTCCCGGATGTATGCCTACAAAAAAACCATTTGCATATTTTGACATAAAGTCATCACCGAATGATTCTTCATCCTTGGTAATGAAATACAAAAGTGGATACAGAGGATATTCCTTAATGCCAAAGAACTTAAGCAGCGCAAGATTCTCCTCAACAACATGCAGGCTGGGGTTCTCGTCAATCATATCAGTTTTTAAAAAATTCAGATAAGAAAAGCTTGACCTTATATAACGATGTCCCAGTCTGTGCTTACCGCCCAGCAAATATGCAAAAATATTGTAATGAACCCTGTTGGAGGGGAAAAAGTTCAATACAAAATCAAAGGAACCTCTTTTCATAAAGAGCTGCCCGAGAGTTTTGAATTTTGACTGGGATAAAGCCGGAATATACTCTATTTTGTCTATGTACGGATTATGCCTTAAAATTTCCGTATTGTTCTTAAAAAATGTGAAATACGTAATACGTGCATGCTTCAATTTTTCCTTTATAACACGCACGGCAGGAGTCGAAAGAAGCGTATCCCCTATTCCGTAAAGGGGAGTCACAGCAATATTCATATAGGTTCTATTTTAACATAACGGGCATGAATAATCAAACAATCGGTCTTTCTATCAGATTAATACAATTTAACCATTTTAGTGAATAATATTTCCACAGATCGGCAAACAAAACCCGTTACAGATTGAACAACTGCAAACTTTGGTTTATAATTATAACACAATAAATAAGGAGGAAGTATTATTATGAAAATATTTATTGATACTGCGAATCTCGAGGATATAAGAGAAATTGCTTCATGGGGCATTCTGGAAGGCGCTACAACCAACCCAACTTTACTCTCAAGGGAAAAGGGCGAGCCTGTCGAAATATTAAAAGAGATATGTGAGCTTGTTAAAGGGCCCGTTTCTGCCGAGGTTGTGGCTCTGTCCTGGGAAAATATGGTGAAAGAAGCCAGAGAACTGGCAAAAATCCATGAAAATATAGTAATTAAGATACCCTTTACAATTGACGGGATTCGAGCAGTAAGGGCACTGTCTGGCGAAGGTGTAAGAACCAATGTGACCCTTGTATTTTCTCCAATTCAGGCACTTATGGCAGCAAAAGCTGGTGCGAGTTTTGTTTCTCCTTTTGTGGGAAGACTCGATGATATTGCCTCCTACGGTATGAATGTGGTTGAAGATATTTTAACAATATTTGAAAATTATGAAATTGAAACCGAGGTAATAGTGGCATCTGTCAGACACACAATGCATGTGTTAGAGGCGGCCTTAATGGGTGCCCATATAGCAACGATCCCACCCAAAGTTATAAGACAAATGGTAAAACACCCTTTGACAGACATAGGGATTGACAGATTTTTAAAAGACTGGCAAAAAACCAAAAGGTGAGTAATGTGGAAACATGCAAGATTATTTGTTTTACTTTCAATCATAACTCTGTCATGTAATTCAAACAACAAGAAAAACACCTCAAAATCGGTTTTTTTTGATACACTCAATGCTGCTGAAAAGAACGTAGATAATACAAGAAGAACCGCCATTGTCCTCGCAACAGAAAAAGTAAGCCCAGGTGTCGTATCCATAACATCGATAAGCAGCAGGGTTGTTGCGGCAAATCCCTTTTTTAACGATCCTTTCTTTGATATGTGGCGAAACTTTTTTCCCCCGTCTTACAGAAAAGAACAGATACAATCGCTTGGCTCAGGGATAATTACCAATCCAGATGGTTATATAGTAACAAATGCGCATGTCATTGAAAACGGTGGTGATATCAATGTCGTACTTCCGGATGGACGAAAATTCAAGGGCAAAATAGTGGGCGTTGACGCCCTGCATGATATCGCACTTCTTAAAATCAATGGCAAAAACTTGCCATATGCCCATTTTGGAAATTCAGACAAGCTTTATATAGGTGAATGGGCAATTGCAATCGGAAATCCCCTCGGCTTTCTGCTGGAGGATGTTCAACCTTCCGTTACCATAGGTGTGGTATCAGCCGTGCACAGAACAATAAAAGAAACATCCGGCGATAGCAGGATATACAGAGATATGATTCAAACGGACGCATCTATAAATCCCGGAAATTCCGGTGGTCCGCTTGTAGATGCATGTGGAGATGTAATCGGCATTAACACATTTATATTCACCAAATCCGGTGGAAGCGAAGGACTTGGGTTTGCCATTCCGTCCAACACTGTCCTGAAAATAGCCGGAGAACTCAAAAAATATGGAAAAATAAGAGAAGCTTACATTGGATTTACCTGCCAGAATCTCAATTCAAGCCTCAGAAAGGCCTTTTCCTATAACGGCATAACAGGCGTTCTTATCAACAATGTTTTTGATAAATCACTGCCTGTCAAAGAAGGCGACATACTCATAAAAGTCAACGGACGCAAGCTCTATAACGTTGGTGATTTTGAGGATATTACCTATGCACTTGTTCCCGGAGAAAGGCTTAACCTGAAAGTTGTGAGGAAAAACAAGGAAATGCAGATTGACGTATACGCAAAAGCCCTTCATATAAACGAGCACAATCTTGATATAGGAGCAGTAATAGCCAATATTACCCCTCTCATAAAGGCAAGATACAATCTTGACAGGTCACACGGACTTTTCGTCACTGCTGTAAAGGCAGGAAGCTTTGCAGAAAGAATAGGCATTGAAAAAGGAGACATTATTTACAAAATAAACAAAAAAAATATCAAAAATGTCAGCCAATTTAATACAGTATGGAAAAACCTGCATGGCATGGTTACTGTTTTTATCGATAGAAAAGGCCAGAAATACTACGTAAGTTTCAACAAATAATGAGCAGAGAAACAAAAGTTGGATTTACAGTTACGATCTTAACCCTGATACTTGTAGTGGGTTATTTGTGGCTCACCGACTACAAAGTTATGAAAAAGACCCATCACTATCACATAAATTTCAAACAGGTTGGCTGGATAAAAAAGGGAGACCCTGTTACTGTACTGGGCGTCCCACAGGGCAAGGTGGATGATATAAAATTATATCCCGACAGTGTGGTGGTTAAAATATCGATAAAAGAAATTCGGCTGACACAAGGTACAATTGCCTATATTGAGAACCAGGGACTTATTGGTCAGATGAGAATCGCCCTTAAATTGGGAAATGGTACGCCACTTGCTGAAAATTCAACCATAAAAGGCATAAAAAAGAAAGACCTCTCCGACATCATTTCATTTTTAGGCAATGCATCCGACACAATAATGGCACTCATGCATAACGCCAAACTGGCCTCAAAGAGAATTGATTCTTTCCTCTCTTTTTCTGAAAATGAAATGAGCTTTCTCAGCAAACATATAACAAAGAAAACTGACAGCCTGCAAAACCAAATGCTATCTGCCAAAAAGAGCCTGGATACAACACAAATATACCTGAGAAAGCTGCTTGCGGATTACGATACCGTGGGAATGATGCTTAAATTGAGCAAAGGTTCGTTTATAAAATTTATACAGGAGGATAGCCTGTACAGGAAAATAGATTCACTCACAATAAATATAAACAGTCTTGTTGAGGACATAAAAAAGCACCCGGTCCGCTATCTCCACTTCTCGTTATTTTAAGTATGAAAAAAAATATCTTTGTTTGTAAGGAATGCGGATACGAATCCCCAAAATGGCTTGGGCGGTGTCCCTCCTGTCATGCATGGAATTCATTTGTAGAGAAGACTGTGGAGTCTTCAAAGACCGAAGGAAAGAGCCTGTGGCTTGCCAGCAGAGCATCAAAACCCCAAAAAATACAGGATATTGAACAGAAGCATAATATAAAATTAAAAACAGACATTAAAGAGTTTGACAGGGTAATGTCAGGAGGTTTGACAAAAGGGAGTTTTGTTCTGCTTGCAGGTGAGCCCGGTATAGGCAAATCCACCTTTCTCCTGCAAATAGCATCAAAACTCGGGAAGCAAGGAAAAATCCTGTACATAAGCGGAGAAGAATCACAGTCGCAAATAGCGGAGCGTGCAAAGAGACTGGGAATCAATACGGATAATATCTATGTTTTGTCCGAGTCTTCGCTGGAAAAGATGATAAATGCGGTAAATCAAACAGAGGCATCTTTCCTTTTTCTGGATTCCATTCAAACGACTTTTACTGAATCCATTGATACGCAGATAGGCTCTGTGTCACAGGTAAAGGAATGCGGAGCAAGGTTGTTAGCATTGACAAAAGCAACGGGTATTACAACCATTATAACAGGCCATGTAACAAAGGTCGGAGATGTGGCGGGTCCGAGGACCCTTGAACATATGGTTGATACCGTTTTAATGCTTGAAGGAGAGAAAAGCTCGGAATTCAGGATACTTCGTGCAGTTAAAAACCGATTCGGGTCTCTGGATGAAATAGGACTTTTCCAGCTAAAAGAAAAAGGACTTATACCCGTGAGTTCGGAAGACCTGAACTTTGTTCATAATGTAGAAAAGGCCCCGGGAAACGCCGTCATTCCCATAACAAAAGGCAGCAGGGTGCTGCTGGTGGAAGCTCAGGCACTTGTGTCCGCAACCCCCTTTTCAATGCCAATGAGAAATGCAAACGGCTTCGACCTGAGAAAATTGCAAATATTGCTCGCAGTTCTTGAAAACAATCTATCACTTTCAATAAGGTCCAAAGATGTATTTGTAAATATCACGGGTGGATTTAAAATACAGGATTCATCAGCAGACCTTGGTGTGGCTGCGGCTATTCTCTCAGCATTTTTTAAAAAGAGACTCCCTATGTATTCGGCTTTTATAGGTGAGGTTGGACTTACAGGAGAAATAAGAAAAGTGTCTGATATGAAGAGAAAAATTGACGATCTCATAAGATTCGGCTACAAAAAGATTTTTGTGCCGCTCAAAAAAATGGAGAAAAAAAACAGTGCGAATATTATCACCGTGCAAAGTATAAAGGAGGTAGTTGAGTTATGCTTTGGTTAAATATTGTTAAAGCCCTATTTCTGATTGTTATGGTAGCAGCGTCTTACCGATATGCAAAACAGGGTGGGCATCCCGTAGCATCAAGCATTGCTATAGGGGTTTTAATTGCTTTTGCCGCTTTTGGTCTTGAATATCTACTAAACAAAAAAAGGTTAAAAGACATCCTTGTTATTCTCCTCGGTGTATTGATAGGAATTATGACAGGTGTAATCTTTGGTCTTCTCATATCAATCATTCCAGGAACAAAGAATTACCTTTTACTTATTTATACAAGCTCAATTCTCTTTTTCTCATACACTTTTTCTGTTATACTCATCAGAAAAAAGGATGAATTGCTCAGGGATATGGAATATGAAGGCAAGAAAAAACCGCGTAGAGAATCCAGATCAAAGGCACAGAACAGCTCAATAAAAATAATTGATACAAGTGCAATAATAGATGGAAGAATTGTTGAACTATATAAAACAGGTGTGCTTGAAGGAACCCTTATTATGCCCCGATTCATTTTGAAAGAGCTGCAAAATATTGCAGATTCAAAAGACCATGAAAGGCGTGTCAAGGGTAGGCATGGCCTTGACATTGTTAAACAGCTCAAAGAGATAAATCCGAGCAATTTAATAATAACAAAGGATGATATTCCTCATATAAAGGAAGTTGACTCAAAGCTCATTGAGCTGGCTGTTAAAAGGCATGCCAAATTGGTTACAACCGACTATAACCTGCAGGAAATGGCCGAAATCAGGGGCATTGGCGTTATAAACCTCAATCAGATTTCCATAGCATTAAAACCGCCATTAAATCCGGGAGATAAAATAAGAATAAAATTGGTCAGAGAAGGTAAAGAAAAAACTCAGGCAGTCGGATACCTCGTTGATGGCACAATGGTTGTCGTGGATAATGCGGCCTCGCTGATAGGCAAAGAGATAGATTGTTATGTTCACTCCATAATACAGCAGGATACAGGCAGAATAGTATTTGGGAGGCTGCATGAAAAATAGAAAATCATCTGTTTTACCAAAACGGTTGGTAGCTCCCACTTGATTTTTTCTGAATAAAACCTTATAATTTAAAACATACGGGGTCGTAGTTCAGTTCTGGTCAGAACGCCGGCCTGTCACGCCGGAGGTCGCGAGTTCGAGTCTCGTCGACCCCGTTTTAAAAGGATGGAAAATATAATATTATTGTTCTTTCTGAGTCTCGCACCATCTTCTCCCGGACTGGGAATTATTCTGGGAGAGCCTACGGGATTATCCTTTTCTTATATACTATCCAGAACGAATTTTGCAGATGGGGCAGTAGCATGGGCATTCCCTATGAATAAAACCGGAAAACCGAGATTTCATTTACATGGTGATTTTCTCTTTGAATGGGACATACACTCAAATCCCGAAGACTTTGAGATAGAACTTCCGGGCAGGTTTGTATTCTATGCAGGGCCCGGTGTCAGTATTGAAATAGGTGGAACAACATACCTGGGATTTAGAACAGACCTGGGTATGCGATATGAATTTCCCGGCTCACCTTTCGACGTTTTCCTTGAAATTGCTCCGGGAATTCATTTGCTTCCCGACACGGATATGTTGCTTGAGGGAGGTATTGGGGGCAGATTTTATTTTTCTGCAAGAGGAAAATAAAAAGGGGCCGCCATATAGCTTGTAAACACTGCTATAAGCAGTTGTTGTATATAAAGGAGTGAATTATGATATTCACAATTATAATGTTAATGGCTATACCAATAGAAAGACCCTCAATACATAAAATGCAGTATATGCAGTACAGAAATACAGGACCTTCTGAGTCAATTCCGTTAACTCACACACCTCTTAAACTTAAAGCAAGACCAAAATACGTAAGCAAGACTGTATACGGCTTTCTTCCATACTGGAGGCTCAGTCATGTAAACAGTATCAAATGGCAGGACATATCCCATGTCGCTTGCTTCGGTGTGGAACTAAACAGTTCGGGCAATGTAAGCAATGCCCATGGATGGCCTGGAAGCTTCCAGGAAGTTATAGACTCTGCTCACAATAATGGTGTAAAGGTACATCTTTCTTTTCTATCTTTTAGTGCCAGTGATATACACTCCATAATTCACACTTACCCCACAAATACAATAAGAACAATCCTTTCATACGTAGAGAATGATTATGTAGAGGGTGCCGATATAGATTTTGAAACTCCTTATTCTTCTGACAGTATATATTTTGCGAATTTTATATCAAGATTGGCTGATTCTGTTCACAAGCATCAAAAGGATATTACAATTTGTCTTGGGGCAGTGAACTGGAATAACCGTTATAAAGTATCGCAATTGGCTCAAAGTACAGACGGACTTTTTATAATGGGGTATGATTATTACGGCTCATGGAGCAGCACATCCGGGCCTGTTGCACCACTTACGGGCGGCACTTATAATGTTACCAACTCTGTAAATTATTACGTGGATAAGGCAGGTCGCGCAGATAAAATAATCCTTGGGGTGCCATATTACGGACATGAATGGATAACTCAAACAGGGAATGCCTATTCAAGTACAGTCTCAAGCGTGGGGGCTCAATTATACAACACTGCTGTCCAGGAAGCCCAGAGTTATGGACTTCTGTGGGATCAAACTTCAAATACGCCATGGTACAGACATTATACATCCTCCCAATGGCATCAGGTATGGTTTGACAACGACTCGTCCCTATCGTTAAAATATCAGCTGAGTCTGGACAGAGAATTGCAGGGAATAGGGATATGGGCGCTAACTTACGATGATACAAGGTCAGAATTGTGGAATCTCATTGAAAAATTCTTCGGTGGTGACACATTTCCGGCTCCAAAGGGCTTTGCTTGCTTATACGAATCCCCTCAGCACTTCAGGCTGTTGTGGTATGACGACAATGCTTCATCTTATGAAATCTATGAAAGCAATGACGGCAAGAACTTCACATACACAACAGAAATTTCGGATACACAATATGTTACGCAACCTTTTTACGCAAATACAATACACTACTTTAAAATACGGGGAAAATACGTAAATGGGTACAGTGCATTTACACCCATACTTGCGGCAAGAACAGCATCAGACAGGCCTGACCTTTTAATAGTAAATGGTTTCAATGGTATACATAGCACCGGAAACGAGGCAGCAACCCATGCCTCAGTACTTGACTCTCTGGGCATTAACTTTGTATCAAGCGTTTCCAGCAGGGTTAACAAAGGCGATATACTACTTCAGGATTATAACACAGTAGACTGGATTGTGGGAGACAAAGACACCAGCACCTTTACGCATGATGCACAGAGTGCAATACAGGTTTTTCTTGCAGGCGGAAACAAGAATTTCTTTGCTTCAGGCAGTAACATAGGGCATGACCTGATGACACATGGCGATCAAAATGACAGCAGTTTCTATTGTAATTTTTTAAAATCAGGATATTCCTCAAATTCCGCAGGTACACACGAATTGAGAGGAGTATCGGGCTCCATATTCGGGGCTTATGGCTCTTTTATCTTTGACGATGGAAGATACAGTTACAATGTTTCGTCACCCGACGCAATTTATCCTGTAGATGGAGCACAGGCAGGCCTTGTGTATTCCACGGGTGATACGGCACTTATTTATTTTGAGGGATTTTTCGGATGTTATCCTGTTGCGTCAAAATTGGTGTATATGGCTGTCCCGTTTGAATCTGTTCAGTATGACACGAGAAAGCCTCTTATGGAAACAATACTAAAGTTCTTTGGTTATGACTTTAATATTGCAGAAGGCAAGAAAAACACGGGTATTAACTCCTTTAGTAGATATATTATCTTGCACGGGGAAAAATTGAGGATTGCGAATGCAAGTATGTACCAGAAGTATTTCTTATACGACGAAGAAGGAAGACTGACAAGAAAAGGCGTGATAAATGGGAACTTCATTACTTTACCTAAAAAAAGCGGCATTTTTTTCATTAAACTGCAATCAAGAGATTCTTGCAGGAGCAGGCTGATGGCTGTAGAACATTTATGAAGAGCATATG
>JALTEL010000368.1 GCA_027073945.1 Caldifarciminota bacterium
GATTTCCACGCCATGAAACGGTCGAACCCTGCGGAAAGGCTCCCCGCCCTCGCTTCCAGACCGTCGGAGATAACCAGAATTTCGTTGTAATTGAAAAGCGAAGAGATGGCCTGTTTGTATGTCTGCAACTGTTTATAGGCCGACCTCACGGTTGCGTTCTCGTCCGCAGGGTTTTTCAGTTCGATAATGACCAGTGGCAGGCCGTTCACAAAGAGAACGATATCGGGGCGTTTGTTTTGCCCGTTTTCTATCACCGTGAACTGATTGACAGCAAGAAAATCGTTGTTTTCAGGATTTTTAAAATCTATCAACCAGACCAGATCGCCCCGCTCCCCTCCGTCCTTCCTCACGCTGACGCTTATTCCTTCGGTGAGCATGCGGTGGAACTCCTCGTTGGCGCTCACCAGTTCCGGGGAATGTATGCGTAGCACCTGCTTTATCGCATCCTCTCTGGCCGCCTCGGGAATCCCAGGATTTATGCGCTCCACGGCCGCCCTCAGCCTTTCTACGAGCACCACATCCTCAAAGCTCGCTCTCTCCGGGCGCTCCCCGTCCGGCGCTATGTCAGGGCCGTGCTTATAGCGGTAGCCCTGCTGTTCGAGGAGGGAGAGAGCGAAGGATTCTATGTCGGATTCTGCGATCTTAGTCATTATCATAACCTTCTATAACGCGCCACACTTTTTGATAGGTTATCCCAGAATCACCCACTGCATCAATCCATTCTTGAGATTCTAGTTGAAACAACCTTTTTCTAAGTTTTGGCAGCGGTTCTTTTACTGTGTCGCCCAAATGTGACGCTAAAGATATGGCCGCTGTGCGAGGAACTCCTAAAAGACGAAGGGATATGGCGGAATCATCATTTACCCCGTAATACACCTTAGAAGGCAAATTAGTTAACTTCTCAAATTCTTCTTCAGGCAGGTTAGATGTAGTTATTGTTAAAAGGGCACCCAATCCCCATGAAGCGGTTTGAGTAAGTTTCCCAAATAAGTTCTGGCCGCATTTGGTCAGTGCACTAATTTGTGTATCTCCCTCTTTTTTGAAATAGCGTTCGGCTATAGTTGGTATGGATTCTCCATTTACCCAATCCTTGATAATAAGAGATAGTGTATTCCCATCTGGAGAAGGGCCCCCAGTAACTGCCTTAAGATTTTCTCTTAATTCGGGAACTTTAAGTAAGATGCCCATCATTCGTTGAAGCTCTGCATTTCTAGTACTGAACAGTAGATCTTTATTCCAAGAATTTTCGTTTATGTCTCCTTTATTACTTAAAATAGTTTTTATGCTTTGAAGGGAAAATCCTGTGCTATCCACCAATTTTAGGGGCTGATTTGGTCTACTAATCTCCCGAGAGTAGTTTTCAATGCCCACAAGCAACTTTTGAGCTATGGAACTATTTTGCAAACGGAGTTTTTCAAAACCGAGTGTCCCCCGAAGAACCTGTTCAATTTCATCAAAAAATGTGTCTGGCTTTCCCATTTGTCTGTAGGTATGCGCTAAATATTGTAGAAAACTTGACCATTCTGGGCGATTATACACGATTCTACCTAGATCTTCCAATTCCTTTTCTGCCTCTTTCGCTAGCTGAACCAATGCAGAATTCAAATCTTCAGTCTGTATATTAATAAAATCTTTCAATTTTCTCTCTTTTTCCTCATCTGCTGCTGCGAGAGCAACTACTCCAAGCTGTCCTTGAGTTATGCGACCTGCTCTGCCAGCAATGTTCCAAAAATCTTCTGGAGGCATATTTTCGGGGCCTTTTTCATTGTAAAAATATTGGTGCGATGCCATAACAACTCCACTAACTGGAAAATTCACGCCCTGTGCTATTGTTGTTGTAGCTACAAGAAATTTTAACTTATCCCTCTCAAACAACCATTCTATTAGTCTCCGAATATCTTCGGGTAATCCTGCATGATGCACCCCAATTCCATAATTCAACAGATCAATCAATGGAAAATTTTCTCCCATCTCAAGACGCAAGTATTTCTGTACTAGACGAATGTCTGCATTTACATTTTCAATTCTATTTTCTTCTATTTTTAGTTTGTTTGCAAGGTTCCAAACCCAATCTGGCCTAGCGTGCATCACAATCACAGGTCCTCGCTTCTGAAGATGTTGAGCAGCTATGGCAGCAATTGAAGATTGATTTTTACTTTTCGAGAATGTGCTAGCTATGTGTTGGAATTTGGGAAATGATATCTTTTCTTCTATTGCGATAGTATTTTTGGTTGTATGAATAGTTTCGAAATTAAGATAATAATCATAACTCCTGCGATTCAGTGGTTGACCTTTTTGTGTTTTAACGATACCTATAACTCGATCATTAGGTTGCCAATCTACAGACAAGCTGATATCTTCTGAGTTCTGACCCCCAAGCCATCTTGCAACCTCTCGTGCATTTTTGATAAATGGAGTAAGTAGGAGAAATTGAGCATTTGCACATTCCTTATTGATTGTCGATAAAAGCAATTCTAGCTTGAGACCTCTTTTTATATTTTGAATATTGTGTGCCTCATCCACAACTACCAAGGTTAATGGGCGCCCAATCTTTTTCTCCCAGCCCTGACGCAACATAAGATCAAGTTTCTCTGGAGTAGCAACTAACACCCTAAATTTTAAATTCTCATCGTCTTCTTCAAGCAGTTTGATTTCAACAGTATCAACCTCCATTGCAGGGCTAACTTGTTCAACAACGATATTGAGCGGCTCAAAATCTTTCCTTAATTTCCTTGTTATCTGGTTTACAAGTGTTCGTGTAGGTGCCAGATACGCTACCCATCCCTCCTCATGCTCAAATTGATTCAATGCCTGAAGAATTCTAAATTGGGCAATTAAAGTTTTGCCGCTTGATGTGGGTAGGCTAACAACAACTGCACGGCGACTAGATCCAAGTAGGCCTTTCTCCGCTAAAGTTCTGCGCTGTGGTGGCAAAACATCAAAAATAGCTCGATTTCCACGCCCACGGTCAACTAATGTGCGTACAAACTCAGTAACTCTTGAATTCACTGCTCTTGAAACAGTCCATATTGAATTTTCAATCATTTGGTTCGTACAAGCGGCCAATAAACGAGTAAGAGGCTCTAAATATATCATCTGAGCGTGTTTACATACTGCGAGGATACGATCGAAATGCGTTTCGAGTTTATGCTGAATTTGATAATTTCCATCGACAACTCCATCTGTAATAAACATCGCAAAAATTTCTGCTGCTTTAGCTAGATGGTACAATCCAATTAGTTCAAGAGCTTTAGCTTTTGCTGTTTCAGGCTCATTTTCCTCTAGATATTCTTTTTCATAAGTATCTTGCAACTCACGCAGTTGAGCAACACGCTGTAATACAATATCTCTGTCGTCCCAACCATTTTTTCTGATGAGACGAAGCCAAATGTCAAAGATTGTTGCCCATGTTCTTTCACCCCAGTCACTCGAATCCAACGGTAAGTTGTCCCACTTTCTTTCTCGAAGAATGCGAGCAGCGTCTGCCCCCTTATCACCGATAACACCAAGGGCAGACATCCGTAATAAAGTCATGGCTTCCTCAAATGGATTTTTAGATTCTGGTAAGACACTAAAAAGACGAAAAGCATCTGCTGCACATGATCGCATAGTTTTCAGGTTTTCTTCGTTATCCTCAGCATCATTATCAAAGATTAAATCAAGTGTCACCAGTTCTAGTGCATTGGCGGTATTCTGTACAAGATCAAAATCTGCTTCATAATTAATCTCAGATAGTTCTTTATAAACCTGAATTCTGTCTGCAATTTTTAGTGCTTCTTCTCTTTTTCGTGCCAAATTATCAAGAAGCCAATGGCTCATGAAGCACCACCTCTTCGGATTATATCAGGTAAATCGCTTATTTTACATGACAGATAAAGCGCAATTAGTTCGCAAGATGTTGGGTGAGAAATATTTTGAGCGAGAGAGTTCCCTTGTTTCTCCAAATCCAGTTGGTTAGGCTTTGTATCTCGTATAAGCAAGCCAAAAAGTGATGCTGCTTTATTTCCAGAATTGAGATATGTGGTTAATGATTGAAAATAAGCATCTTGGTATCTGGTTCCTTTGCATCGCGGATGAAGCCATTTTAAAATCTGAAAAATCAATCCTAGATTTGTTGCAAGATTATTAATTTGATAGCCCATATTTCCACTTCTACCTGACATGACTGTTGGAGGGCATCTTTCTTGGCTTGATGTTTTTACCTCCCCAATTGCAAGTATAAAACCGGTCTTTGTTGGCAGGAAGCCTACGATATCTGCCCCCGGAAGGCTAGCTTTCGGATGTCTTTTGTCTCGTTTCATATTCCACGGGAATATAATACCATGACTCTGAATAAGGTATGCTTCAGCAAGAGCTTCGCCAATCGCCCAACCTCGTTCTTCTTCAATTTCAGAATTCAAGACTGCCTCAAGATTTTCTTTACCCATCCCAGTTAAGGCCAAGCCTCGTAAATCTTCATTAAAATCCTTTTTCCATGATATATCATATAACCTATCTGCAACATCATTTTGCATAAATGCAATAAATTTGCCACTACAATCTAAACTTATACCGTGCCATAAAACGCAGTTATTGCTTCCATTATACTCATTGTTCGTCGGCAAATCCGTTTAAGTCACCTCTTGTAATATCACTACCCATATCGGATTCTATACTTATTAATTTCGGAAGGAGAGAATCACAAAAGTTTTCTATAATATCTTTCATGAACTACCTCCATATCCAACCCTCACCTCCCCGCTCATCAACTTCGGAAGCAGAGTATCACGGAGATTTTCAAGGGTGCGAATCTGGACACTGTTGTTCTCTATTTTGTCAAAAATAGGTTGAATATAGCCATTAAATTTTTCCATAATTTCTTTTGTAGGTTTAAAAGCAGGATATGTCTTAATCTTTTTTACATTTAAATTCTGTTGTGCGGAACCTGAGGCCATAGCATTAAGGTTTCCTCTCTCAGTTTTTAGGTACAAATACAAGAACTCTTTACTGCATATCTCTGTATCTGCTACTAGCCCACATGCAGCCTGATTAAAAGATGATTTGTTAGCCAATATGCCCAATCTCCCAACTGTCGGGGCCGCATAAATCGCAATAACCACTGTCCCTTTTGGAAAAAGTTTTGCTGCTGAGTTTTCAAGACCTTCCAGCGTTATTTTTTTCTCGCTTTCGAAGAGGAAACCGTCATTTAGTTCTTTAGTGGAATACCAGTTGATATCTCCACCATAATACTCTTCAACCTTGGTTGAGGGGGTCCCTCCTGAGCCTATCCTATCGCATAAATCAGCCAATATACACTCTTCCCACCCCTCCTCCTTCTCCTCAATGAACCACTGTCTGAACAGCGTTTCCGCCATCTGTTCAAGCGTCTTATTCTCCCTGTGCAGCAGGTCTATCTTGTCATCCAGAGATGAAAGGACGGATGCGATGGCTTTTTGCTCGGGGAGTGGGGGGAGGAAAAAAAGAAACTCCTTTATTCTACTCGGGGATGTGTGATATACAGTTGAGCCGCTAGCAGATGAAACTACATGGTGTCTGTATTCTGGCGCTCTCATTAGCCAATTCAAAAACATCTTATCTGCATAACTGCTTTTGAGCATAACTAAACCTATTCGTTGATTATGCAGGTATTTGTGCATAGAATCGTCTGGAACAATTGCCGAATACCCAAGAGTATCTGCAGTTTTTGACAAATCGGTCATGGTAACAATTAAATCACCGGGTTTTAAGACATATTCTTCAGGTATTTCTCCATTGTAATACTTACATTTATCTCCTTTCCAGCCGCCACCTATTTTAAAATTTCCGGGCGTTATCAAAATGTTTTCATTAGGTTCTGTCTGCATGAATTCTCCTTTAAACGCAAAACCGTGTTTGATATCCACTAAATCGCCGAGTTTAACCTTCTTCCAGCCTTCGGGTATGCGTTCGCTCATCTCGTTTCCTCCGTGTGTTTAGATTGTGGCGGTGATGCTTGCGGGTTTTCTGTGCCGTGTGTGTCGGTGTTTTTTCCTTTGTTCAGTCTGGAGAGCATATCGAGAGCCTCTATTTCCATCTTCGAGAATGCGAACCACTTCTTGCCAAGGTCCTTCAGGGAGGCCCCGATCTGATAGACTGTCCTCTCGTCTATTATTATGAACCGGTCGTGCGCGTTTTTGAACTCCTTAATCTCCAGAGGCGGGTACTGCTCATTGAACTTCCCGGCATCAAGGGCCAGCTGTTCCGATATCCTCTTTGTGAATATCGTCACCTTCACACCCTTTTTTCTCTTCGTGAGGTGGACAAGAACGCTGTCGTCTATGTAGTTGTCTATTATGACTATGGACTCCTCCGCGCTCCTGAAAAGGTCGGATACGAATTTATAGGCATCAAAGACCTGTCCGTCAAAGAATATTCCCTGCTCAGGCTGTATTTCTTTGTTCTCCAGAGCGTCAAGCACCTTCTCTATTTTCGTTCCCGTCTCCAGTTGTTTGATTTCCAGCGTGTCCAGCCGCCTGAATATCTCATAATTTGCCGCAAGAAATCTTCGCATTTCCACAAATGCGTTTATTATCTGAACGCTCATTCTTACCGCAGTCTCGCTTCTGAGAACCGCAGAGAGCATGGCCACTCCCTGCTCGGTGAATGCGTAAGGCAGCGTCCTCCTTCCTCCCCAACTTGAGGTCGCATTTTGCGACTTCAAGATTTCACTTCCATTTGAGGTCGCATTTTGCGACTTCAAATTATCTGTTTTTAACATCACATTTTGTGACCTTAAAAGTTCATACTCCCCCTTCGACAGCTGAAACATGAATTCTTTTGGAAATCTCTCCATATTCCGTTTTACCTGTTCATTCAGTCGCTTAACTTCTACGCCGTACAGTTCCGCAAGGTCCGAATCCAGCATGACCTGAACGCCCCGAATAGTGTAAATCCTACTTCGTATGTTCTCCATGGGTATCAGGCTATTTTCGCTCATCTCGTTTCCTCCGTGTGTTCCGATGGTGGCGGTGATGCTTGCGGGTTTATTGTGTGGTGTGTGGTGCTTTTTCCTTTCATAATATGCGCACGATATGTGCGTGTGTGCCATCTCGTGCACAAAATTTTATTTTTTCTGTACATGTCATCCCTGTTTAAGATCACATTCTGTGATTTTAAGTTTCGATTACTGTTTAAGGTCGCAATTTGCGACCTCAGGATTTCCATGCCGGAAAGGGGCTTCCTGTTGTTCACTCCACCACCTCCCAGTGGCCGCCTCTGGCCGGGCCCACACGCCGTATTATTCCCTTCTTTCTGAGGCTGTCCATGTGTTTCTGGACCGCCG
>JALTEL010000369.1 GCA_027073945.1 Caldifarciminota bacterium
ATAGCACGTAGTAATAATTATATCAACCTTTTGTCTATTTATTATTAGATGTTGAGTGAGGCTGATCTCTTTTCACACCTCGAAAGTGTACATTTTGGCATAAATATTTTCCTTTGTTTCATCTAATGCCATTTAATTCTTTCTAAACCTCTATTTCCACAACAGGTATGCCAACCCTCTGCGTATGCTCATTTTTTGATACTGCCAAAGTGTCAACGGCAAGGTGTATTTTGTTGTTTCCGTATCTTTTGTTTATCTTATCAACAGCCTTGTACAGATGCACAATCTTTTCTATCATTGCTCTGTCTTCAAACAGCCTGTATAGGGATTTTGTTCCAAGCTCCGTTAGGACAACACCGGTCTGTCTGTATTGCAGGTTTTTGCTGTATATCATGTCAAATGCTCTTTTTAGCGTATCCATAAGAAGCATAGGAGTGTTGGCAGGGCTTTGCAGTTTAAGCTTTACTGAGGATGTCTGAAAGTCTGAGGTCTTTAAAAATACAATGAGCTTTTTGGCTGCAAGCTTGTACATCCTTGCCTTTGTGCAGGCATTTTCAAGGTTTTTTGTAAGCTCAGCAAAGAGTATCTGCTTACTGCTTGTCGGTTTGTGAAAGCTCTTTGCCTTGCTTATGGATTTATAGGCGGATTTTTTATTGGGTTCAACCTTCATTACGGATTCACCCCTTAACTCATGATATATCTGAATATAGGGTTTTGATAAAAACCGCTCTAAGTATAGCTCATCCTTTCTTACAAAATCCTCTGCTGTGTAGATGTTCAGTTTATTCAAAAGAGCCGCCGTGTTTTTGCCTATACCCCAAATGTCTTCTATCTTTATGTCTTTTATATATTTTTGAATCTGGTTTGCCTTTATTGCAAAAACTCCGTGGGGTTTGTTTATTTTTGATGCAATCTTTGCAAGCACTTTTGTCGGTGCTACACCAACAGATACACTGATATTGAGTTTTTCTTGAATTTCATCCTGTATCATTTTTGCAATAGTTAGATAATCCGCACTATAGAGCCTTCTAAGCCCGGATAAATCTATAAACGCCTCATCAATGGAGTATTCTTCAACAGCAGGAGAAAAGTTTCTTAAAATATCAAACATCCTTATTGAAAACATACTGTATCGTTCATAATCCGATTCTATGACAACAAGGGCAGGGCATATTCTTTTTGCTTTGCTGATTAGCATCCCCCGTTTTATGCCTCTGTTTTTTGCTGAATAGCTTAGGGCTGTGACAATACCCCTTTCTTTTCCTACAACAACACACTTATCAAATAAAGAGGGATTGGCTGCCTGCTCACATGAAACGAAGAAAGCATCGGCATCCATATGGGCTATGGCATTTGGCCAGGATGAGACATTAAAGATATGGTTTTTATTATCCATAGACTTGCATTTCATATCATTGAATTCCATATTATTTATACTTCCTTGCAGCGCCCACAACAACACCTGCAATGACAAGCTCGTTTTTCGGTTTTATGGGTTTATATTTTGAGTTTGCAGGAAGAAGAATATAGTCTGTTTCGCTGTCTGTGTTTTGCTGAAGGAGATTTATGTTTTTCTTTATCCGTTTGTCTGTATTGTTATTTATATTGCTGTTATTACTGCTGCTGATATTGTTGTCATTGCTGTGATTGCTGTTATTTCCTCTATTATGATTAATATTATTTATATCTCTATTTCTGTTTTTTGATTTATCTCTGATTAGATACTTCATTGTCCATTTGCCGTCAACCTGGGCTATGACTATATCGTGTTCATTTGGTGTTTTTGCTCTGTCAACAATTACATAATCACCCGGCAGTATGCCTGCTTCTATCATTGAATCACCGGAGACTTTCAGCATAAATGTGGATTCCGGGTTATCCACAAGGAATCTATCCAAAGATAGTGTATCCATAAGCTCTTCTTCTGCGGGTGAGGGAAAACCTGCTTCCACATGACCAAGCAGCTTTATTGAAAAGGGATTGGATGAAAATGACAGATAGCCCTTTTCATCTTTTTTTAAAAGATTAAGCTCTGTCAGTTTGTTTACTATTTTAAAGACGGCGTTTTTTGATTTAACACCAAAAAGAAACGACATCTCTGAATAGGAGGGCATTCTTGAGTGATTGATATAGAAGTTTTTTATGAGATTGAATC
>JALTEL010000370.1 GCA_027073945.1 Caldifarciminota bacterium
TCCCAGGATTATACCGCCGACAATTATAAGTAACATGATAAATAAAAGAGTCAGAGGAGAGAAAATAACGGGTTTACCCTTTTTAAATGCAAAGGAGACAGCTTCTCTTACATCATAAAATTCGTGTCCCTTCAATTGTTCAAATGTTATTTTTGTAACAGCAGTCCCATAAAAAAGGTTTATCACCACGAAGAACAGAATACCGATATAAAGTATAATCCTGCCCCAGAATGTAAAAGGCTCTCCTGCTGGAAGAGGAATAAAATGCCATTGATGCCATATTGATGTGAAGTCTTCACCGGAGACTATGAGTCCTATGTATGCAAAAACTGAGTATCCGATTGTACCTATCAATAGTCCTATAAATTGTGTCCATATTTTTTTCACGCTGAAAGCAAATTTCAGCGCTTTCGGAATATCCTTCCAATTATAATATAATTTATGTATCATAAAATCCTCCTGTTGTTATCTATTTTACACAAACACCCCTGTCTATTCAAATTGTAGTTCATCTTGCAAGTTCTATCTCTCTTTTCAGCCTGTTTTTTATATGGGGATATTCACCGCTATGCGCAAAGCGAATTATTCCGTTTTTGTCTATTATAAAGTACGAAGGTACACCTGTAACAAGAAATGCTGCCCGCATCTTTTCGTTAGCGTAAGCCTGATGGAAGTAAAAAGGTGTAGAGTCCAGTGTTTTTTGGAGTTCCGTAATATTATTGTTGGAAATTGCAAGAAAGTATACTGAGCTGTCATTTTGATAATCTATTTTTAGTTCGTTCTCGAACGGGATTTCAGCTCTGCAGTGAGGACAGTAAATGGACCAGAATTTCATTACAACGATCTTCCCCGTAAGGTCTTTGTTTGAAATTCTCCCGTCTTTTAACAGTGTAACGGTGAATTTTGGCAGCTTAAACCATCTGCCATCTGTCAGGGATTTTATTCTATTTTTCAATACTGATTTATCGACATTTTTGAGTATTCGGTTCGCGGTAGAGTCGGCAGGGTCGTATGAAAGCACCACAAAAGCCTGCTTTTGTTCCCTTTTTCTGTCACGCATTTTTTTGTATATGCCCAAAATCTGTTTTTCCTTCATTTCTCTATATCCGGTTAGCACATTGTAATTGTCGCACAGGTTAAACTCTGAAATCGCAGCTTTGTATTTACCCGTATTTTCAAGATGGATTCCCCTGTAAAAATGATATTCCTGAATTGCCTCCAATGCCCACAATTTTCTCAAAAACGGAGCCCTGTCAAAATACTGCTGGGTTATTCTCTCATAAGCCGATAACGTATCATTGGGATTTATAAGAGTAAATGCTTGGGGATACGAAAGAGATAGCTCCATTGCTATCTCATCCATTGGAAGACGCGGCATCTTTTTTAACAGGTTTTTAACTTCAGTGCTGTCCATAAAGAATAGGAGGGCAATAGCATATTTGTTGCTGGTATTCTTTAGAATGCATTTTTGAATTGTATTGTGTGAGAGTGAATCTTCAAGTATCCCTGCCCTGATAAAGTATAGATAAAAAACAGGAGAATATTTTCCGCAGGGCCATTTTTTCAAGTATTTAAGCGCAAGTGTAAGTCCGCTGTCAAGTTCCTGAGTCCGTTCAAGATATATTTTGCTGAGGTAGTAAATATCATCTTCGTTGGTGCTGTTTTTGTATCTGTTCAGCATGCTGTCAGTTATATGAAATGTTGAGTCAAAAGCGGATAGATAGTATATTATCGGTGGCGATATGTAAGAGAGAGCTAATTTCTTGATGGATTTGTTTAATTGACCTCCATTTTCATACATCTGTTTTAGAAAAAGGGTAATGCCCTGTATTGTCTGCTGGGTATCAGTTGAAATAACAGGGAAACCCTGCACAGAGCCAGTTGTGTCATCGGATTCCGGTTTATAAAAAACGGCAATAGTGTATTTTGGTATTTTGAATTTGTATATCCCTTTATTCAGTTTGAAAGAACTTACCTTATCAGTATCTTTCAAATATACATGAACCAAAACCCTGGTGAATCTATTTGGAAATTTTAGATTCAGTGTTTTTCCGGGTTCAGCACCTGGCTTTGAACAGGATAAGCCTGCAAGCATCAAAGTCACAGCAAGTAAACTAAGCTTGTTCATTTAAAATCCTCCTTGCAAGGTCA
>JALTEL010000371.1 GCA_027073945.1 Caldifarciminota bacterium
ATCTTTTTCAGGGACATTAGCCTGCACATAAGCCCCTAAATTTTTATCAGGTACGAATATAACTTGCTTATTCTTTATACCTCTGACAACGCTTACAGCATTTCTTGACGTGCAGCACACATCACAAATTGCCTTTACATCTGCATAAGTATTGACATAGCAAACCACAGATGCATCGGGATACTTCTTTTTCAATGCGAGGATATCTTTCACCGTTGCCATATCGGCCATCTCACACGTAGCCTCTTTATCAGGAATAAGAACTTTTTTAAAAGGAGACAAAATTTTGGCTGTTTCAGCCATAAATTGCACACCAGCAAAAACAAGTATATCTGCATCAAGTTCTTTCGCCCTTCTGGATAAGTCAAGTGAGTCACCCAGATAATCCGCTATTTCCTGCACTTGTTTTGTCTGATAGTTATGTGCAAGAATAACGGCATTTTTCTCCTGCTTTAGTTTGCTTATTTCTTTCACAAGTTCTGCTTTATCCAATATATTCCTCCTGTAAGTATAAATATTATAAAGCTTTTTGCACGATAAACAAATGTATATCAGGCTTTGTATTTAAAAGTAAGATTTCTTATTATAGAAGCGTTTAGCAGCAAAAATAAATTGTGCTATGAGATAAGTGTTGCTACTATCATTCAGTATTAAAAACATTTTACCAGACAAAGCAATATACTTCTAATCCTTATTGCCTTTGTAAGTTCATTTATCTTGCTTTAATATACATAACATGTCAAAGTTGATAAAAAGATTGGTAAAGCTCTTTCTCTACGTCCAGTTTCAGGTAAACCCGAGAAGGAAAAAAATAGAAAGAAATCTTATTAATCTCGGGGTAAAATTTAAAAGCAAAGAACATCTGAGAGCAATGTCCTTTGATACGTTTTACAATACGGCAAGATTTTATTATTTGCTTCTGAAAGTGCTTACAGGAAAGAAAATTGGACTTAAACTTTTAGACAGAGCCAATGATATGGTAAATGATTCGGCCATAGTCTGTAGTTTTCATTTTGGTCCATGGGAACCTGCTGCAAGGCTGCTTGCCAGACAATATTTATATTATTCTGTTGCCGGCAAAAGGGATTTTTTGAATTTTTTGAGAGAGATAAGCGGTGTGCGTTTAATATTCTCCAATAGGGGTGTTTTTGATATAATTAGGCAGTCAAAAAACAGGGCACTTGTCATTATGCTTGACAGGCCTTTCTTTGAAAAAGGGGTATTTGTTGAGTTTGGGAATAAGAAACTTAAAATATCAAGATTGCCGTTTTATCTGTCGGATAGATTGAACAAAAACATCTATTTGACTGCTTCCTACTGGAATGGCACTGAAGTTGTTTTAAAAGTGCTAAAAGTGCTACACCCCCGAGACGGCAGCATAGGAGAACGTGCGAAAAAGACTGCCGAATTGTATTATGAGTTGCTGCGAGCATATCCTTTTCAATGGACGAATTTTTTTGCAGAATGGCGTTAATTTGACCCTCCAGACTAAGTATTTTATAATTAATACCTTACATTAGACAAAATAGTTGGAGGTAATTTAATGGGAAAAAAGTTGGTAAAGCCTGATAATTTAAAATCAGAGCGAGAAATAACCGTGGTTGTGAATGAAGAAGATATAGAAGCAGAAACAGAAAAGATAAGTACGATTTATCGCAGCAAAGCAAAAGTAAAGGGGTTTAGACCAGGTAAAGCACCTATGGAAATAGTAAAGAAAATGTATGAAAAAGATATCAGGGAAGATGCTACTGAAGAAGCTATACGAAATAAGGTATACAAAGAGATTGAAGCAAGGGGAGATGAGCCTGTTTCTCAGATATACATAAAGGACAGAAAAGATGACGGAGGCAAAATAAATATAACCGCTGTTTACGATGTTGTTCCACAGTTTGAATTTCCTAATTTAACTGCAATCAAAGTGGAAAAGAAAGTCAATAAGGTACTTGATACAGATATTGACGAAGAAATCGAAAAATTACAGAAAAGATTTGCAAAATATGTCCCGATTGACGAAGCTGCAAAAGAAGGGCTTTATCTTGTTGTTAACTATGAGGAAAAAATTGATGGCAAGCTTTTAAAGAAGAAGAAAGAAGTGCTTATTTCTTTAAAATGGGGGGAATTGGACCCTGACCTGTTTGAAAAATTCAATGGAAAAAAGAAGGGAGATACAGTTGTATTTGAAAAAGAAGTAGAAGACAAAGAAGGTAAAATGCACAAATTTACCCTTAAGTATGTTATTCTTCAGGTTTCCGAGGAAAAATTGCCGGAATTGGATGAGAATTTTGCGAAATTATTCGGATTTAAGACGATTGACGAACTAAGACAAAAAGTTGGTGAGGACATAAAAAAACAGTATGAGCAGAAATCAGAGGATGACCTTGAATGGAACATCATTAATGAAATATATCAGAGAATTAATTTTGAATTACCCCGCTCTCTTGTTGAACGAAACTATAAATTTGTGCTTGAGACAATGGGATTTAAGAATGAGCCTGAAGATAAGATTAAAGAACAGTTAATGAAGACAGCCGAAGACCTTGCAAAAAGGGAGGTAATACTCAACAGATTTATCAAGGAAAGAGATATACAGGTTTCTGACGAAGAGCTGGAAAAGGAAATAGAAAAGAGAGCTTCTGATTACAATATAAAACCAGAGCAATACAGAAAGAAACTTGAAAGTAAAGGAGAAATTGAATCTGTAAAAGATACGCTCAGGAGAAGAAAAGCCATTGATATTCTAAAAAACTCTGTTAAACTGGAGGTGATTTTCTGATGAAAAAACAGGAAAACTTTGCGCAGTTTGTGCCGATTGTTGTAGAACAAACAGGAAGGGGAGAAAGAGCGTATGACATATACTCAAGATTATTGAAGGATAGAATAATATTCATAGGTTCTGCAATAGATGACCATATAGCCAATCTTGTCACCGCCCAGCTGCTTTTTCTTGAGGCAGAAGACCCGGATAGAGATATTTATCTCTATATAAATTCTCCGGGAGGTTCTGTTACCTCTGGCCTTGCCATTTATGATACAATACAATATATAACACCTGATGTATCCACAATTTGCATTGGGATGGCAGCTTCTATGGGGGCTCTCTTGCTTGCATCAGGAACGGCAGGAAAGAGATACATACTGCCTCATTCAAGAGTTATGATTCACCAGCCATGGGGAGGTGTGCAGGGGCAGGCAGTTGATATAAAGATTCACGCAGAAGAAATTATGCGTATTAAAAAGATACTCAATGAAATCCTTGCAAAGCATACTAAAAAAGCTATTGAAGAAATAAACAGAGATACTGACAGAGAATTTTTTATGTCTCCGTCTGAAGCCTTAAAATACGGAATTGTTGACGAAATAATCACAACGAGAAAGGAAACCCATGCCAAAAAAGAAACAAGCTGAGCCACATTGCTCTTTTTGTGGTAGGCCTGCAAGCCAGGTCAAAAGGCTGATTTCAGGTATGAATGCATATATATGTGATGAGTGCATAAAATTGGCATATAATATAATAGAAGATGAAGAAAAAACGAAAAGGCAATTCAAAACATTCAGTCTCCCCAGACCGCAGGAAATCAAAAACTTTTTGGATCAATACATAATAGGACAGGATAATGCCAAAAAAGTTATATCTGTGGCTGTGTACAACCATTATAAAAGACTTAAAAATTATGCGGGGGACGTTGAACTTGAAAAAAGCAATGTTATGCTCATAGGTCCCACGGGAAGTGGAAAAACCTTGATAGCGAGGACTCTTGCAAAAATATTAGATGTACCTTTTGCGATTTACGATGTAACTTCTCTAACAGAAGCAGGTTATGTCGGAGAGGATGTAGAAAATATTTTTGTGCGATTATTGCAGGATGCAAATTACGATGTTGAGGCCGCTCAAATGGGAATAATATATCTTGATGAAATTGACAAAATTGCGAAGATGCATGGAGACAACCCGTCAATAACGAGGGATGTTTCAGGCGAAGGTGTGCAGCAGGCCCTTTTAAAAGTGTTGGAAGGAAATATAGTCAATGTACCGCCTAAGGGCGGTAGAAAACACCCTGAGCAGGAATTTATCAGAATTGACACGTCAGGTATACTGTTTATTATGGGTGGTGCTTTTGTAGGATTATCGGATATAGTAAAGGAACGACTTGGCAGGCGCAAAGTTGGATTTAAAAGTGAAAACAAAAATTTGGATGAGATGTTAGATTTTGTCGATCTTCTTGAGCCTCATGACCTCATACGCTATGGATTTATTCCGGAGTTCATCGGCAGAGTACCCGTTATTGCGGGATTGTCACAGCTGACAGAGCATGACCTTGTCAGAATTCTCATTGAACCGAAAAATTCTCTTGTAAAGCAGTTTTCCAGATATTTTGAGATGGAAGGTGTTAAGCTTACTATTGAACAGGATGCTCTCCTTGCCATTGCAAGAAATTCTCTGAAGAGAGGAACCGGGGCAAGAGGATTACGTTCCATACTGGAAAATGCCCTTATGGATATTATGTTCAAGTTGCCATCAATGAAAGAAATAAAAGAGGTTATAATAGATAAAAAAGTGATTGAAGAAGGAGTATCGCCATATCTGATACACGAAAAAACAGCAAAAAAGAAAGCAAAATAAGACGCGAAAATAAAGTGTATCCTGTCTTAATCGTAAGAGGAATGGTCCTTTTTCCAAGACAGGTGCAGCATATAATTATAGCTCGTCCATTTTCAGTAAAGGCGGCCAGAGAAGCTCTTTCAATGGATAGAAACATACTCGTGGTTTCACAGAAGAATGCTGACAGAGAGACACCCGATTTGAATGAGATTTACAAAACTGGTACACTTGCACAATTTTTGCATTACACAACGCCGGAGGATGGTAGTATAAGGGCGGTTTTAATAGGTATGCAGAGGCTCAAAAATGTTCGCATAAAACAAGGTGAAGATGGTATTTACAGAGGCACTGGAAAGCCCGGAAACCCTGTTGTTTTTGATAGCAATAAAGTTGAAAAGCATACAAGAATTATCAGGGATTATCTTGCGGAATTCACCAGTAAAGATGCTCCGAATAGCATCTTATCCCGTTTTGATGAGCATGACCCGATGTGGATTGTTGCCGAGGTTGTATCTCTTATACCAATGTCAGTAGAGGAAAAGGTTGCCATTCTTGCAATGAAAACAATTGATGAGCAAATGGAAAAGTCCCTTGAATATCTTGTAAAAGAAATAGAATTGATTAAAATCAAAGAAGGCATTGAAAAAAAGGTTAGAGAAGGCATTGAGAAAAATCAAAAACAATTCTATCTTCAACAAAAATTAAAGGAAATAGAAAAGGAATTAGGTCATGACAGGGATGAATTCTCTGTGCTGGAGTCCAGAATTAAAAAGCGCAAGCTACCTGCTGAAGTCAGTAAAAAGGCCCTTGCCGAATTATCAAAATTACGTGCAATTCCGAGTATTTCACCGGAGTATTCTGTTGTAAGAAATTATCTTGATTGGTTAATAGACCTGCCATGGAGAATTCGAAGCAAGGATAAACTTGATATTTCACATGTTAGAAGCGTACTTGATACAGACCACTATGGCTTGAAAGAACAAAAGGAGCGAATACTTGAATATATCTCAGTTCTAAAGCTTAAAGGTCGTACAAGAGGCGAGGTCATATGCTTTGTTGGGCCGCCTGGCTCCGGTAAAACCTCACTTGCAAAGTCCATTGCAAGGGCACTTGGAAGGAAATTTGTTCGGATTTCACTGGGTGGGTTGCATGATGAATCAGAAATAAGAGGACACAGAAGAACTTATGTAGGTGCAATGCCCGGGAAAATTATACAACAAATAAAAAGAGCCGGGACCAAAAATCCTGTATTTTTATTGGATGAGATAGACAAGGTTGGAAAGGATTGGAGGGGAGACCCATATGCAGCTCTTATGGAGGTTCTGGACCCTGAGTTAAACAGTAATTTTCAGGATAATTACCTTGAACTGGATTTTGACCTTTCTGAAGTACTTTTTATTACAACCGCCAATACAGCGTTTACTATACCTCCCCCACTCCTTGATAGAATGGAAATTATAAAGCTAAAGGGTTATCTTGATTTTGAGAAATTGAATATTGCCAAAAGGCATCTTATACCGAGAAAGATTGAGGATGTCGGTCTTACCGGGGCTAACATAGTTTTCACAGATAGTGCATTAATGAAAATAATACGTGATTATACAAGAGAGTCTGGTGTTAGAGAGCTTGATAGAAAAATTGCTAATGTATTGAGAAAGCTTGCCAAACAATATGTAGAAAAGAAGAAAATCAGTAGGATAAGGGCGAGTTCGGTAGAAAAATATCTTGGTCTGCCGCTCTTTAAAAAGAATGAAGTAATTAAAAAACTTCCGGCAGGAGTTGCATATGGACTGGCCTGGACAGAGTATGGCGGCGAAGTTCTCAGTGTAGAATCGAGAAAAATGCAGGGAAAGGGGAAATTAGAATTAACGGGGCAGCTTGGAGATGTTATGAAAGAATCCGCCAAGACAGCTCTGAGTTATATAAGAAGCAATGTGAAAAAGTTTGGGCTAAAAACAAATTTTTACGAAACTATGGATATACACATACATGTCCCTGAAGGTGCAATTCCAAAAGACGGTCCTTCTGCCGGAGTGGCTATACTCGCTTCTATGATCTCCACACTTACCGGCAGTCCGCTGTCTGGAGAAATAGCCATGACAGGGGAAATTACTCTTACAGGCAGAATTTTACCTGTGGGAGGTATTGAAGAAAAGAGTCTTGCTGCAAAGAGAAGCGGCATCAAAACGATCTTTATTCCGCTTGATAACAAAAATATGGTCGAAGAGATGTCTCTGGAAATCAAAAGAGGTGTTGAATTTATATTTGTGGAGAATCTTGATGATTTTATCAAACAACTATTTGACATAAATGCCTTCTGAAAAGGTACTTCTTGTAGCGCTTGCATCAAATTCAAAAGAACGCTGGATTAAAAAGGACAGACTTGATGAACTTGAGGGCCTTGTCAAAACTGCCGGAGGCAATGTATTTGAGAAAACGCTTCAAATACGTAATTCTATTGACCCCGCTTATTATATAGGAAAAGGCAAAGTTAGAGAAATAGGCGGACTGGTAAACCAATTCGGGATTGATACCATTGTTTTTGATTCCGAATTAAGTCCGGCACAGCAAAGGAACCTTGAATCCGCATTGAAAATTAAAATTGTTGATAGAACTGTCCTGATAATGGATATATTTGCTTTGCATGCCCAAACGCGTGAGGCAAAACTTCAAGTTGAACTTGCGCAA
>JALTEL010000372.1 GCA_027073945.1 Caldifarciminota bacterium
GTGTATGTAGCCCTGCCACTGGCCACAGCCTCCAGAATGGAGAAATGGGCCCTGTACTCCCCTCCGAATTCCTGCAGAAGCATGGTGTACGGCTCGGAACTCAGAGGCGCATACTTCGGGATTATCAGTTCTTTCCATGCCTGCTCGGCGTTTCTCACCCCGTACTGTGAAAGCACCACATAGTACTTCGGATAGCCTCCGAACATGGAATAAAGGGATATCTTCTCCGTCATATCGCCGTTGAGCCAGTGAAATACATCCTTCATGGGAAGGGGGGGGAGACGCCATATCTCCGTGGCCCTGCCGAAAAGCGGAGACTTTCTCTCCTCAAATATGCGGTTCATCATGCCTATATACGAGCCGAGGACTATGAGCATGGCACTGTGCTCTTCTTCGTCCACAACCTTCTGGAGGGTCGAGAAGAACGAGGGATCTATCCTGAGGAAGTTCTGGAATTCGTCGATGACCACCACGGAATACTTTTGCAGTGCGGTTCTGAGAAATGCATCCCATGAGCCGAATACAATATCCTCTCCGAATTCTCCGGACCACTCACGAAGTAGGACATCGCCCCTCTTCTCTTCGACAAAAAGATACAGGGCATTTTCCGTACCTTTCAGGAACTCCCGCACGAGCCGGGTCTTGCCCACCCGCCTCCGGCCGGTTATAACAACGAATGGGGGAGAGGCCATCTTCGAGAGTTTTCTCAGCCTTGCAATCTCATTCTGCCGGTCTATGAAATCTATCGTCATGGGAATCATTCCTGTGATGATAGTTTTAGTATTTATGGGTTTCGGCGGTCTTTGAGGGGAGATTTATGGAATGGGGGAGAGCGGTTGCTGTTCTCTGCCGTAGAAGTCTTCGTGTAAACACCTGTTATTATGTTTGGCAAGCATTATGTTGTGGGAGCATATAAAGATTAGGAAACCTTGCCAACGACTCAATAGATAGTATCCTTAAGCATCTCTTCGTCAATGTCTCCTTTCACCTTGTCAAAGCCATACTCTTTCACATCCTCTGACTGCTCCCCTTTGAAGTTGGCCACATAAAAGCCCTTAAACTCATGGCTGACTATCGCCCACCTGTATTTTTCAAAATAGTATGCAGGCATGGTGAAAGAATACTCATAGAGAATTTTCTTGAGTTTGTATCTTTTCTCACTTTCACTATCTTTCTCACCAATAGCGATTCCAGTTTCTTCTATTTTGGAAATAATTTCCTTCCAGTTCGCTTGTTCCTGATTGGCTGACATTATAATGTCTGCGAATTTCTTTTCGAGCTCATTACCATCTTTTTGCATAATCTGTGGTACAACAATCTTGTATCCAGCAATCCTCCTAAAAAGTTTTTGCGCCTGACTCTTTTTTTCTACAGCAAAGTACTTCAATTCCTCTATTGTTTCTTCAATCTTCTTCTCATACTTTTCTTTCAATTCTCCACTGTAGACCTGCTCTATGAGGTCTCTCTCTTCTTTGTACTCAAGAGTCCTATTCTTATTTTCGCTTAAAAGTTCCGCCGTTTTCTCTACAACCGTTTCATCATAGATATAGGTTGTGTACTTATCCAACCCCGTGAAAATGATTATATTCGACTCGCGTTTTTCGTAATTATTCTTTCTTCTACGATAGACACGTCCCCATCTCTGAATCTGGCTATCAATTGTAGAAATTTCAGTTATCAGCATATCAAAATCGAGGTCCACAGAGGCCTCCACTACTTGAGTTGCAACAAGAACAACATCCTTATTTTGTTTCATTTCCCCTTTCATCTCTTCAATTCTTCTACTCTTCTCTTTTTCAATCAACCTTGAATGCAGGAGGTAAAAATTCTCATTCTTATCCCCTCCAAGAGATTCATATAGGGATATAGCTTTTAAAACGGTGTTTACTATTATCAACTTGCTTCCATCAGTATCTAATATACTTTCTATCTTCTCCTTTGCTCCTTTGTCCAGAGCGAATTCTTTATTCTCTAATTTCTCTGAATCAAATATGTGCTGAGGTAGGGTTGAAAGTCTGTGCCGCTTTATAGAAAGATTTTTCACATCCTTAACCCCCTCTTTTGATATGTCAATCACATGCAAATCCATTTTTCTAAAGAAGTCTTCAAAGTAAGGTGGCAAAGTAGCTGTTATGATTAAAATATCTC
>JALTEL010000373.1 GCA_027073945.1 Caldifarciminota bacterium
AATTGTACAAGAGAGTTTTTTTTTAAATTCTTATTTCTTCCCATATACCGTTTTTTTTGTTATTTCTTTTATATCAATAATTGTACTTGAGTCCAGCTCTCACCGTTCTAAAAGAGTTATTGAACAAAATCTCAGGTTCACCTATGCAAGGTATTTTGAGACAATGTCCGAACAATTCAAAAATGAAATTGTTTTTTCTGTTAAGCTTACCAATGGTGATTTTAACAAGTTTATTTTCTTTATAAGAAATCTCAAGGCAAGGGGCATTAATGCCAGCGGTGCGTTATGGAATAACAAGAGAAAAATGGTTTACTCTTCCAATGTGTCCATTTTTCCCCAGGGCATGAAACCCAATAACATACCATTTATCTTCAATATTGCTATGGTTAAAGGCATGCCTTTCTACTGGATGGACATACAATTGAGCAGAGGCCATGCTACTCTCGCCATTCCCATAGATAGAGGGTTATTGAGAAATATCATGAGTGGTACTCAGTGTGAAGTAGGTCTCTTCTCAAATGGAGGGCTTGTTGCCTCTACTTCGGATATCTTTCCCTCAAAACTGAAAAAAGTTGGGCATTATGTCCAGGGGTATGTCCCAGGAAGAATTTCAGGCAGGCAAGGATTTAAGTGGTTGGTCCTTATCCCTCCTATTGCCAGCGGCGTTTCGGGTTATACAATATTGTTAACGATAATTCTTCTTATGGCCGGTTTTTTAGGGAGTTTGTTCTGGTCGGGTTATCTCGCATGGGAAAAGCAAAAAGAGGCAGACAGAAAGACTTTTATAATGGGGACATTTACCAATTTTATCAATAAAATAATGGAACCACAGGAAACTTACGAAGGACTCCAGGATATACTGCGCTTTTTTTACAGCAGATATAATCGTATATTTGCAGCGTATTTCAGTTCAACGTTTGCTCTTGTACAAAAATATCCTGTGCACTTTGACCATCAATATGTACTTGAGGAATTAAGAGGCTTTGATTTCTCAGGCGGTGAAATCAAAGAAATAAAGGTTAGTGATTTTTATTTAACTGTGCTCCCCATCCCTTTGCACTCAAAAACTCTGAAGTACGGTTGGGTTATTTTGGCCGGCAAGTCATTACTTTTAAAACAAAGGGAAGCTAACAATACGCTTTCTTTATTTTCATCTATCCTTACACTCTATGAATCAAAGAAAGAAGATAGAAAGAAACTCGCTAAAATTGCATTCCTCGACCCTCTTACAGGTGTGTTTAACAGGAGATTTTTTATGATAAAAGTAAAATCTGAACTGGAAAAAATAAGAAATGGTAGTGAGGATGCATGTATGCTTATGACGGATATTGACTTTTTCAAAAAGTTTAATGATACTTACGGCCATCAATTTGGTGATGAGGTACTTGTGACTGTTGCAAGGATTTTAAATGAGGGTGTGAGAGACATTGATACAGTGGGAAGATATGGAGGAGAAGAATTTGTTATTTTTATTCCAGGAACTACGAAGAAATCTGCTGTGAGAATTGCAGAAAGATTGAGGTCACATGTAGAGAAGTTCCCCCTTGGGAAAGCGAGTGTTACCATAAGCATAGGAGTATCATCAACAGAAGGGAAATCGAATTTCACCGTTGAAAGCCTTATAGAAGAGGCTGATAAAGCGCTCTATAAAGCCAAAAACAACGGAAGGAACAGAGTAGAAGCCTGGAATGAACAAGTTCAGTGATGTTAGTCTCAGGATAGAGAAACTCAGAGAGAAGATACTCTATCATAATTATAGATATTATGTCCTTAACGACCCTGCAATCAGTGATGAAGAGTATGATGCACTATACAGACAGCTTGAAGAGCTTGAACAGAGGTATCCCGAGCTAATCACTCCTGATTCCCCGACTCAGAGAGTCGGGGCTCCTCCAATCAAAGAATTTGCCCATATAAGGCATACTATACCCATGCTTTCGCTTAAGGATGCACGAAGTGAAGATGAAATAAGGGATTTTGATGAAAAGGTTAGAAAATCTTTATATGATGCAGGCATTCGTGATTTTGAGTATGTTGTTGAGCCCAAGTTTGACGGATTATCCTGTGAGATAACCTATGTTGATGGTATGTATGCATCGGCTTCAACAAGAGGAGATGGTACTGTTGGCGAAGATGTTACTGCCAATGTTAAAACGATAAAATCCATACCACTGCGTTTACTGTCGGATAAACCACTGCCATTGGTGCAGATAAGGGGAGAGGTGCTGATAGGTAAGGATGATTTTGAAAGGCTCAATGAGGAACTCAGTCAAAAAGGACTTAAAAAGTTTGCAAATCCAAGAAATGCGGCATCAGGTTCCCTTAAGCAGCTCAATTCCCGAATTACTGCCAGGAGGAAACTTGATTTCGTCGCATGGGGGATAGGAGATATAAAAGGTGTGACTATAAGAACGCAAAAGCAGGCGCTTGACTATATTGAAAGCTGGGGCATAAAGGCATCAAGACCCAGAGAGGTTTTTAAAGATATAGAGGCTGTACTTGGTTTTTATCATCAAGTAGAAAAAGGCAGGGAAAAATTTCGCTATGAGCTGGATGGAATTGTAATAAAGGTGAATGAATTTTCTTTCTGGCCAGTAATAGGGGAAACCTCAAAGACACCGAAATATATGATAGCCGGCAAATTTTCTCCTCAAAGAGCTGTAACAGAATTGAAAGATGTTGTCTTTCAAGTTGGCAGAACGGGTATAGTAACGCCTGTAGCTATTTTGGAGCCGGTATTCCTGAGAGGTGTTGTTGTATCAAGGTCTACTTTGCATAATTTTGATGAAGTTAAAAGACTTGATATAAGAATTGGAGATAGTGTTGTTGTGCAGAGAGCCGGGGATGTGATACCGGAGATTGTAAGCGTTGTCAAAGAAAAAAGAAACGGTTCTGAGCGTCCTGTTGTTCCCCCTGTTAAATGTCCCGTGTGCGGCTCTGCACTTGTTGTGGAGAATGTTTATTTAAGATGTGTGAATATGTCCTGCCCTGCAAAACTTGAAGGGGCTGTTGTGCATTTTGCTTCAAGAAGGGCAATGAACATAGAAGGGCTCGGACCGGGTGTTGTACAAAAGCTAATTAAAAAAGGGCTAATAAAGGATGTCAGTGATTTGTATTATCTTAAACAGGGGGATTTACTCTCAATAGAGGGCTTTGCTGAAAAGTCCGCAGAAAATTTGATAAATGCCGTACAAAATTCAAAGCACATCAATCTCGTTAGATTCCTCTATGCGCTTGGCATTCCTAATGTTGGTGAATACAATGCGCGTATACTGGCGGAGCGATTTGGCAGTATATCAGCAATAAAAAATGCAGGTCTCGATGAACTTTTGAGTATCAAAGGATTTGGTCCTGAAATTGCAAAATCTGTTTTTGAGTTTTTTAGAGACAGCAAAAATAATTATGTTATGAACAGAATGTACAAAGCGGGTTTAAGGGTAGAAGAAGTTCAAACGAAGAAGTATCTGGACGGGAAGGTATTCCTGTTCACGGGAACTCTTTCTTCAATGAAGAGAAACATGGCCAAGGAGCTTGTTGAAGCTGCTGGGGGCATAATTGCGAATAGTGTGTCTCGGAAAGTTGATTATGTTGTACTGGGTAGTGAACCCGGCTCCAAGTATGATAGGGCGAAAAAGCTTGGCCTGAATATAATTTCCGAGGAAGAATTTCTCAAAATGCTGGAGAGGAGTAAATGAATAGTATTGCATTGTTTATTGTGTTTCACATTTTCTCTGCGAGTTCTCCCCACTGGGTTTATATTGACAATTATAACAGGCATTTCCTTTTTGAGAAAAAAGGAGGCATGCTCGTTCAGGGTGGAGTCAAAATGAGAAGTTTTTCCTTTCCTTACAGTGACAGCATTTTCGTTCGCTCTGATGCAGGGGAATCCATGTACAGGGGGATGATAACGGTTTTTGTGGATAAAAGCGGCAAACTAATTGTGGAAAACAAGGTAAAAATGGATGATGCACTTTATTCCATTGTGAATTCCGCTATGAGTAAAGATACTGCTTTCCAGTTTTTAAAACTTAAAGCAGTGCTTTACAGAACACTTATTGCCTACAAGAGTCAAAACAAACCATATCTGAAAGATTCAACGGCTTATTATTACTATGGCGGTATACCGCATGAAACACCCCTTTCAAGGTTTGCGGTGCGTCAAACGCACAATATAGTCATACTTTTTAATAATTCACTTATCTACCCATACTTTTGTTTGAGTTCCGGGGGAATTACGGCTTCTCCCGCGGAATTTGAGAAAAATATTCCTTATATAAAAAGCATTATTGACACATTTTGCGTTTCAGAGGCCTGTGAGAAATGGAAGAAATTCATTTCATTCAGTGATTTAAAAAACAAGTTCGGCATAAAAAGAATGGATGGTGCGGATTATACTCTTTCAGGAAGGATAAAAGAAATTTATTCCAATGACCCACATTGGGTCGTCAATGGAGAGACTTTTGCGGACTCATTTGATTTGCCATCCTTGCTCTTTACATTTTCGAAGGTTGATACCGGCTATATGATAGAAGGCAGGGGAGTAGGGAAGGGGCTGGGACTGTCGCTTGAGTCGGCCTCCTTGATGATTGATAGGGGTTTAAAGTGGTATAATGTACTCGCCTATTTTTATAATGGAACTTTCCTAAAAAGACTTGGAACAGAGCAGTAAAGTAGCGGCACTTTTCTATATGTAAAATAGCGTTGGAGGTATTTGGTCTATGAAGTTGAGAGATATAATGAATACAGAAGTAGTGGCTGTGCGAAAAGACGTAACAATAAAAAAAGCTGCAAAATTGCTAAGAGAGAAGGAAGTCGGCAGTGTTATCGTTACAGATGAGAAAGATATGCCCGTGGGCATAGTTACTGATAGGGATATTGTGAAACAAGTGCTTGCCATGGACAAAGACCCCGGCAAAATAGCGGTGGAAGAGATTATGAGTGCCCCTGTCATTACTGCGGATGAGAATGATGAAATTTTTTATGCGGTAAGAATACTTTCAGAGAGCAATATAAGAAGATTGCCAATCGTGAATAATCACGGATATTTGAGAGGTATAGTTTCAATTGATGATATTATAGTCATACTGATATCAGAATTTTCCAACCTCGGTCTTGTACTGGCCAGCTCTTCCAAGCTTATCTGAACGCCAGAATATCAAGACTTTATAAAAAGAAGAGCACTTTTTGGGGATTAAATTCCCAGTGAGTTCAAAAACCTTTCATTCTTACGCCAGTTCTCCATAACCTTCACGTGTATCTCAAGAAATACAGGCCTCTGTAATTGTTCTTCTATATCTCTTCTGGCATAAGTGCCCAGTTTTTTTATAGCCTCTCCCTTTTTACCGATGATAATGGGTTTCTGGCTACTCCTTTCCACGTATATAACAGCTTTAATGTAATCCTTGCGATTTTCTCCCTGATTTTCAATGAAATGCTCAACCTTTACAGCTGAAGAGTAAGGTATTTCCTGACCATAGAACATATAGAGCTTTTCCCTGATAATTTCCTCTACTAAAAAACGTTCTGTTTTATCAGTTACCACCTCTTCCGGGTAAAAGAAATTCCCTATAGGCAGGTATTTAGAGATGGCATTTATGAGCTCGGCAATGTTTATGCCAAGAGTAACGCTGGTGGGAAATATTTCTTTGAAATTATACAGATTGCTGTATTGCTCTATTATGGGCAGCAGGCTCTTTTTATTCACCGTGTCGGATTTGTTTATTGCGAGTATGGTATTCTTTTTAAATGCCTTCAGTTGTTCTATAATGTAAATATCGGTATCCCCTGGCTCTTCCGGTACTGTCATGAAAAGTGCCACATCCGCATCCTTCAGGGATGACAGTGCCGTGTTCAGCATGTGTTTATGTATGGCAGTTCCTGGATTTTTAATAATTCCGGGCGTATCCAGAAATATCATCTGAAAATCCTTTTCCGTAAGAATGCCTGTTATTTTGTGTCTTGTGGTCTGAGGTCTTCTGGAAATGGCTGCGAGTTTTATTCCTACCAATTTGTCAAGCAAGGTTGATTTCCCAACATTCGGCCTGCCTATCATGCTTACATAACCTGCTCTTTTTTCAGAACTCTTTTTTAAGTCCAATTCTCATTCTCCTTATCAAAGTTCCGCTTTTCTGGTTATACCCGTAATCGGAAGATTGTTCTACGGAAACCATTGCAGATATATGATTTTTTATTTTTGCTTCCAACCCGACTCCGAGTCTGTAAAACCCGTTTTTAAAATAATAATCTCTGGTATAAATCTCTGACCGGCCAATAATACTCAATCTTTTAATAGGTATGGTGAAATCAGCATTCATATAGTTTCTTTTGTTAGCTGGCATGGCCAGGAATTTTACAGCCTCTGCATTTGCATATTTACCCCTGTAAAAAAGTGCAATCTTCTCTTCAAGATATTCGTTTGACCAGTTTTTTTCATAGCTTGCACCCAATCCTGATTTTTCTATTCTCAAACTGATGTTTTTTTCTCTGTTGTTTTTGGTGTAATTTGTATCAGCTTCCATAGACTCGATTTCCAGATAAGGGTCGTTGTGGATTTTACTTTCGGTTTTCAATACTATATACATATCGTAAAAAAGTAATTTTTTTATGAGTATCTGTGGATATAAATTCCTATCAATACCGAGGCTGACAATTTTTCTTGAATCAACAATACCTATGCCGCCTGAAATCCATTTATCCCCGCTGCCTTCTATGTATGTTAAAATCCCGCCATCTGACAGATGTGTAAAGGCTATAAACGGAACTGCAGAGACAAGTCGTCTGGTGGGCTCTGTACCTGCAGACTTTGCATTGTAGTAAAAGCCCTTTGTAAGTATATCGCCTGACAGAATGAGATGCCCTGTTCTCATAAATAATGTGACGGTATCAGTGGTAACTGATAGTGATTTATCGGAATTAAACTCTCCGTATTGATTCAGGCCTGCATATAGAAAGCTGTTGTTCGCTTTAAGGCTTAAAGCGTCCTCAAATCTGTTCTCATTCCCATAGTTTAACTGCCTTATGGACAAATGTATGTCTTTTGATTGCAAGAGAAAGAACGGATAATATCCAGCCGATATTTCAATTGTATTTCTCGCAGTCTTTGCGTATTTTATCCCCGGGGGAGGTATATGTACCACTTTTTCCGGACTGAAAATGGAATCCGGAATAACAAACGTATATAAACTCATCAGTAGAATAATCATCTGTCACACCTCCGTGCTAAAAGAATTGCTATCAATGAAAAAATTATATTTGCTCCCCACATTGAAAT
>JALTEL010000374.1 GCA_027073945.1 Caldifarciminota bacterium
CCGACGCGATGCGGATAGAAGCGCAGTTTTGGGGCATATGTAGAGTCCTCCTTGTCAAATAATCTCTCGGGCCGCAACGCAGGTACAAAAAAACCCGCTTTGTAGCGGGTTGATTGCCGTATCGAGTGCGACTCCCCCGCTACAAAAACCTACGCGGCAGGAGTCATTAGCCCGGCCCGGGCGATTATTTGGGGGAACTCCATCCCCAAATCAGAAAACCTGTATATTACAGCAATAGAGAAAAGTCAAGTCAAAAATCTGGATCATACCCTCCGACACCTTTAGATGTAACCCTTCACATTCCCCCCGGCCAGCGCTAGCCTTTTGAAGGGTTTCAGTGCGGATTAATGGGCAGAGTGCCCTGATCTTGTGCATCAAGCGATGCTCCTGAAACCCTGAAAAAGGCTACCGCTGGCCGGGGACGTGAACAGTTACCTTTAGATAGTCTCCGGCCTGCCTGCCCCGCTTTGCAGGGCGGTAGGCAGGGAGATATCACGGCGACAGGACCCTCGGCCTGCCCAGCGGGCGTGGGCGGGACGACCGTCCAACCGGAGCAGACCGCCTGCCTGCAGCGACGCTCGCGGCGCAGGCAGGGATAGCCGGAGGTGTATCATTGGGGACCGTTCGAACATCAGTCTATCTTCGACCAAAATAGTTTAATATAGCCTTTCTTGTCCTATTCCAGTACTCAAAGAGTGCATCTTCTCGCTCAAGAGAAAAGCGTTTGTGCCATTTCTTAGCAGCTTCATTCTTTTCTATCTCTTCTATCTTTTTTGAATAAGTAATGACTATATCTTTTGTCCTTTCTGATTCCCAGAACCTAGGTAGATAAAAAGACTTATGATCATATTCTATCATCCTTTTAGCCAAGCCCTTACAAAATCTGAAGGGATCAAGATCTATAGAATATGCCTCTTTATATAGTATGCTTAGTATCTTTGGCAACCACTTTCTATGGAATCTACAAAGGCCAAAATTTTCATTTATAAGCTCATTTACTATACGATCAGCTATCTTTATACCAAGCTCTTCTGGCTCAAAAAAACCATCCTGATAATATGTACAAAATCTGCTTAAAAACGGAGAAGGCATTACAAAACCAGGATTCCAGTACGGATTAGGAGAATTGCTTCTTTCATCTCCAAAACAGCTATATACAGCTATATCTTTAAATGGATGATTGTATTTATCTGTAAGTATTCTTACAGCCTTTCTAAAGCCTTCGCGAAAGTGGGTACTAAGCTTTGTGCGCTGTAGCCCTAAATCATAGGCAAGTTTTACTGCAATCTGAGCATTTAATGCTGAATCTTCTTTGGTATAATGATTTGGATCAGGATCCATATTAGGCCTTTTATCGACCTCAGCATCTTCTAAAGGGATCCAACCTCTCCAAAGTGCCTCAAGTAAAAAAGCATATCTGTGCCCCACCTTCTATTGCATCAACTTCTATATCATCAAGTGCCCAAACCACCTTTTCTGCATCATCCATGTACAAGACACCACATAAAGGTCCACCCCAGAGATATGGCTCAGAATCCTTTTTCAATTCTCCTCTATACTTTTTACAAACAGCAGGACAATTTTCTCCACAGCTTTTCTGATGCTTTGGTACAATGATATTGTTTTGAAAAGAATCGAAAAAATATGGTTTAAGGTGCTTATGCCATATTTTATTGCGTATCTGTTTTGGAAGATATATCATCTGATAGTTAAAACTTGGTGTATCTCCCCTTGCCTCATATAGGTTGTTGCCAAGGGTGCCGCCTGTACCTGTTTTGGGATCAAAGCGATATTTGGTGGTAGTATTATAGGCAATCTGCATAAAGCCTTTACCAAATACATCTTTTGAAATCTCATTTAAACGTTTTGAGTCTGAAAAGACAGAGGGTCTTCTAGATATTTGATTCCCGCCAAAGACAATTGCAACTAAATTGTGCACTCTTCCCATTACAGAGCCAAGGCCGCCTCTTCCCATCCAGCCTTCAGAGCCTAGATCAAAATTCCTTTTTTTATGTGTCTTGAAAGCGCCCCACCAAAACGGGTGTAATGACTAGCAGGGCCGGTGCCTAAAATCCTAAAAGGTGCGCTGCCAAATTTATCCCTAAAACGCTCTAATAGTTCTTTTTGAAGG
>JALTEL010000375.1 GCA_027073945.1 Caldifarciminota bacterium
GTTATATCATTTTAGCCGTTGCGGCATTGATCTGGCTGGGCGTGATCCTTTTCGGACTCATAGAAGCATTACCCTGGGGGCTGATAGGCTTCCTTGTGCTGATCGGTTTTGGATTGCTGCTGGCACAGGTGATCAAAGATCGCCTGAAAAACAGGGAAGACGATTATTATTCAAAAAATGTGGACCAATAAAAAACGAAGATCATGTTGATAACTACACAGGATGAGTTTGTTGATTATGAGATCACGGAGACCCTGGGTCTGGTCAAGGGGAACACGATACGTGCCCGGCATGTGGGTAAGGATATCATGGCAGGTTTACGTAACCTGGTAGGAGGGGAGATCACCGAATATACCAAGATGCTGGCCGAGTCGAGGGAACAGGCCATAGACCGGATGGCGGCCCAGGCAGAGTCATTGGGTGCCAACGCCATCGTGGCCATGCGCTTCACTACCTCGGCGGTGATGCAAGGCTCCTCCGAGCTGCTGGCTTACGGGACGGCAGTGAAAATCCGGAAAAAAGGATAGGGGTGGCTGTGACTTTGCCGCCCAATTATCTGCGGGGTCTCTCTTCCCTGGCAGAGATCATGGAAAGGGAGGTGCTGGAATTGTTGCGTTTATTGAAAGAGCACGATAAGGAAAGCCCTGTCATTCTGATACAGGAATCCTTTACGCCGCAACAACGGCAGGAAATGATAAGAAAACTGGAGGATACGCTGGAAAAAAACCGATCCTTTTTCCGGGAATTGAAGGCCAAACAGGTGGTTTATACGGAAAAACAATTGTTCGAGGCCAAAGTGACCCACCTGTGGACAGTCTTGAATGATTCCCTGCCGGCTAAGACGAAAGGCTACGGGCAACTTACAAAAGAACAAAAGGAATGGATTGACAGGCAGGTGGGAGAGCTGTTGAAAATGATAAGAGAGATTGGATGAGGATAGAAGATGAGAAGATTTGCTCTATATGTGTTGAAAACAATATGGATCTTTTCAGGACTGATTCTGGTTTCCTGTATCGACAAGGATGTTACGGATATTGATCCTACGCTTATTTATGATGCGGAATTCTCCCTGCCTGTAGGTGATACTCTGCTGGTAGCAGCGGATTTCGTTGATACTGCCCTGCTGACTACGGTTCCGGATTTAGTGGATAAGGATACGGTTTCCTGGTTTTTGTACGATGATATGTATTATTTTTCACCGGGAGTATTATACGACAGTGCCGGAACGCCATTATCCATTTCTGATTTTTTTACCGATACCAGCGAGATCGTTTCTATTACCTTTCGGGTCAATGTGGTCAATCGCATTCCGGCCAAAATGTTCCTGCAGGTCTATTTTGCCGGTGCAGGCAGTAATATACCGGACTCCCTCTTTCAGGAAGGACCGTTCGTCATTCAACCGGCCCTTACAAAAAACGGACAGGTGACGGGGTCATGGGAAAAGTGGAAGACGGATATTCCATTTTCCCGGGATCAGATTGACAAATTGATGCAGATGCAGTATGCCATCAGGACTGTCTGGCTGTATATCCCCGATTCAGTGCACGATTCGATCCCTTTCTATCATGATCAGCAGTTGTGGTTACAGATGGGAATGGAAGTAAGGCTAAAGATCAGACTGCGATGAAAAGCCGGAGTCTGTTATTCATGCTGTTGGTTGCGCTGTGGCTGGCGGGATCCCTGAAAGCACAGCAGGATCCTTCCTTGTTTTTTCTGTATCAGGTGCCCGAGAGCAACCTGCTGAACCCGGCCGTTCCTCTGGTGTGTCCCTGGTATATCGGACTGCCGGGGATCTCATCGCTACATGCCAATTACGGGAACAGTCTGACCACATACAATCAGCTTTTCAGGAAGTCGCCGGGAGGTCCCCGCAGTATTGCCATAGAACAGACAGTTGATGGAATGCACCGCAGGGATATTGTCGCGACGGAGGCACACGTCCAGTTACTGGCGCTTGGACACCAGATAGGGGCAAATGCCTTGTATTTAACCATCACAGAGAAAAACAACCTGCCCCTTACCCTACCGGCCAAAGGAGTGCAGTTGCTGTGGAACGGCAACACCCGCTATGAAGGGAAAAAAACAGGCCTGGAAGGAACCGGCGCTTTTCTGAGCCATTACCGGGAGTATG
>JALTEL010000376.1 GCA_027073945.1 Caldifarciminota bacterium
AATTAAATCTATTCTATATTCTTTTAACATTTTTTCTCTTATCATTTCTAAAGTTTTTCTCTTCTTTATAGCATCAATAAGTTTTAATCTTTTCTCTTCTAATTCCCTCTCAATTCTAGAAATTAGCTCTTCATGATGTTTTTCCTTAAGTTTTATATATTTTATATACAAAAAATAAGCTGAAATATCTGCGGCATACAATCTTATCTCTTTCATAGAGTTTAAGCTACAAACCAAATCTGAACTTTCTTTTTTTAGCTTTTCTAATATATCTTTTTCACAATTAAATTGCCTTATTGTATCAGCAAATTCAGATGCAATTTTCCCCTCTAACTGCTTTCTATAATTGAAGACTGATTGTAATCTAAAATTAAACATATCTGGTAACTAGTCAGGTTATCAGGTTCATATAAACCCTCTAATTAAAGAGAGCAAACAGCTCTTCTTTGGCCTCTTCAAAATCAATTACTTCATTAATATCCTGCACCAAAAAATTATTTACTTTATCTATCATTTTGATCGCATAATCTATTCCCGGGTTACTCCCTTCTACATAGGCACCTATATTAATCAGATCCTCTGCTTTTCTATAAGTTGCCACAATATTTAAAACATCATTTGCCCTCTTTTTATGCTCTTTATCTACAATATCAACCATGACCCTACTAATAGAGTCCAGAACATCTATTGCAGGATAATGATTTTTTGCAGCTATATCACGAGAAAGGGCTATGTGACCATCCAAAATTGACCGTGATGTATCTGCGATCGGTTCATTAAAATCATCGCCTTCCACCAATACTGTATACAGACCCGTGATGCTACCTTTGTCTTCTATATTTCCTGCTCTCTCCAGCAATTTCGGCATCAGGCTGAAGACTGAAGGTGTATAACCCTTTGTAGTTGGAGGTTCCCCGACAAAAAGACCAATTTCTCTCTGGGCCATGGCAAACCTGGTAAGCGAATCTATCATAAGAAGGACATCCATACCCTGGTCCCTAAAATACTCTGCTATGGACGTTGCCACATAGGCCGCCCTCATCCTGAGCAAGGGATGGCTATCCGACGTTGCCACCACTATTACAGATCTGGCCAACCCCTCCTTGCCAAGATTATTTTCTATGAATTCACGAACCTCTCTTCCCCTCTCACCAACAAGTCCTATTATATTAATATCAGCCTTTGTATTTTTGGCAATCATGCCGAGGAGAGAGCTTTTACCTACCCCAGAACCTGAAAATATACCCATCCTCTGACCCTTGCCACAACTGAACAATCCATTTATCGCCCTGATCCCTAAATCCACGGGTTCCTTTATTCTAGCCCTTTTAAGAGGGTTGATGGGATCTGCATAGATCGGATATTCGTCCTCTAATCCTAAAGCTCCTCTATCATCAATAGGATTACCCAAACCATCTATGACCCTTCCCAGAAGGTCATGGCCAACTCTTATACCTGCCTTTTCACCTGACGAGACGATTTTACACCCTGGTCCTATGCCCTCAAGACCTTCGAGGGGCATTAAAAGGACCTTATCCTTTCTGAATCCCATAACTTCTGCACTAATCGGCCCGACATCACCATTTGGATAAATCTGGCACATTTTGCCTATGGAACTTCCAGGATCATAGCCTTCTACTAAAAGGCCGATAACCTCACTTACCTTCCCATAGACCTTAATAGGATCTAGCCCTTCTATTATCCTGTAATAGCTTTTAAAATCATACATATCATATCACTGTAACGTAACCCTTCACGTCCCCGGCCAGCGGTAGCCTTTTGAAGGGTTTCAATGCGGATTAATGGGCAGAGTGCCCTGATCTTGTGCATCAAGCGATGCTCCTGAAACCCTGAAAAGGCTACCGCTGGCCGGGGAGAATATGAACGGCTACCTATCACTTAGCAGGGGAATTAGATAATGCCTCTTTGATTTTATTTAATTGCTGATCTAACCTGGCATCCATCCCCCCTGAATGTGTCTCTATTACAGCACCTCCCTGTCCAATTCCTTCATCTTTTTCAATAAGTATATTTTTCATGTCACAAAAATTGTTAACAAAATCGGGGTTCGCTTCCATTATATAATTATAATCTTTAGGATTCAGGCTGATCTTGACATCTT
>JALTEL010000377.1 GCA_027073945.1 Caldifarciminota bacterium
CCGGCGCACTGCTTACCACAGTGCTTTACAGAAAACTATATGAGAAGAATTTTATTATAACGGACTGCGGAATGAACGACTTTATCCGCCCGGCACTATACAGTGCATATCACAGGGTGGTAAATTTGGATAGGAGTGCAGGAAGAGAAATCATAGCGGATATTGTAGGGCCGATTTGCGAATCTGCGGACTTTATCGCAAAGGAGCGCAAAATAGTTCTGCCTGAACAGGGAAATTTATTGGCAGTAATGGACGCAGGCGCATACGGATATGCAATGAGTTCAAACTACAACTTGAGATGTAAACCCGCGGAGTTTCTCATAACAGAAAAGGGGGCGGTTCGCTTAATCAGAAAAAAGGTTTGTCCGTAACTCAGTTAAGCAGATAGGCAGCATACACAGAGAAACATCTATAAAAATTGGCATTTCTCCGTATAACTAAAGAAATAACTTCAATCTTTTTAAAATTCCAAAAAGTTTTTCAAAAATTCTTTCAAAATGATGGAACTTTTTTGCCTCTCGAGCATCTAATATATAGAAGGAGATTTTTTCCTTCACTATTTAAGATGTGGCAATTTTTGTAAAAAAGCGAAAGGAGATGGTGTAATATGAGAGCAAAAAGCTCAGGAATGGGAAATGAACGAGCCTCAAAGTGGCATTTATTAATGGATTGGGATTTTAAGCGCAATAACGCTGCACAATCAAGTTTAATTGTGCACAAATTTACAATTGTTCCAGAATGAAAAATTTTAATAAAATACGATTTTGAATAAGTTAGTGATATAATATAGTATAAAAATTTATGTATAATAATTAAAATTTAGGAAGGAGGTGAAGGCAATGAAAAAAATTTTTATATCATTGCTTGTTGTTTTGATCTGTGCCTCTCTTTTCGCAGGCACAAACAGTGTTTACGCGCTTACAGTAAGCAGCATCACGGCAAATCCGAACACGCCGGGAGCCAATGCCACATATACGGTGCAGATGAATACTCAGCAACCTTTAACAGCAACTACCGACTACATAAGGATTACATTCCCATCCGGATTTACAGTACCTGGAACAATAAATAAAAATACTATTCTCATAAACGGACATATTCCCAATAACGTAGTTGTAAATACCTCAACTTTAGATATCTATCCCTCTCAAAACTTACCTGCAGGAACAGTGACACTCTACATATACAATTCCGCAGGAATCCGAAATCCATCTGTCGGAGGACAAAATTATCCGGTAACGGTTTCTACTTCTCAGGAAACAGGAGGAGTTGTTCATAACCTGTATATTCAGACTGCAGTAAGAAACCTCACGGTAAGCGTTTCCCCTAATGGAGCAGGAAGTTATGCAACCTATACAATTTCTTTTATCCCAAACAATACACTCTATACCAGCGATCATATTTACGTAGAATTCCCGTCAGGCACAACCCTGCCTACAAGCATAACTCCATCTTACATTACAATTAACGGATATCACTGCTCTACGGTAAGCAAGGCTAACAGTCTAAGATTAGACATACGGCCACCACTAACAATGAATGCAAATTACACCTACACTATGATTATTGACAATTCTTTCGGTATCAAAAATCCATCAACTCCTGGCACTTACACAATTCAGCTTTCGACTAGTAAAGAGCCCGCTTATGCCGAATCTAACACATATTCCATAATAGGAAGCAATATCACAAACCTTACTGCTTCTCTAAGCCCGAACACGGCAGGGAGTGTTGCTACATACTCTATCTGGTTTACCACAGGCCCTAGCGGCGCACTTTCACAAAACGACTACATAAAAATAGAATTCCCGGAGGACACTTACATCCCCTCAAATACAAGTGCTTCATACATTACCCTGAATGGCCATAACTGTACTTATAAAACTGTAAGCGGAAGTACACTTACGATTTACATACCAAGCGGTTTCTCTCTGGGGAATAACTCATCGTGTAGTATCACAATTCCGGACCAATTTGGCATCAAAAACCCAACATCACCGGGAAATTACACGTTAAGCCTCTCTACAAACAAAGACACAGTACCGGCGGTTTCCAATACGTATACAATCATTGGAACATCAATCTCAAACCTTTCCGTTGAGCTTAACCCGGCAGTTC
>JALTEL010000378.1 GCA_027073945.1 Caldifarciminota bacterium
TTCCGGCCCGCAGGTACGCCTTGGGACAAAATCGGCACGGAAAATCAGATCACATTTACTCCCGACGAGATTGCACTGTTTAAGGAGCAGATTACAAAGGCAATGGAGCTGGATGATGAGACATTTGGCGTGTATGGAGTCACCCACAAATTCAATTCCCAGTTTGAGCCTTCAAATTATTTTGAAAAATGCTACTCCATTTTCATGACAGCCGTATTTATGCCGCCCACCAGTAAAGAAACATCGAAAGATGCCTTTGTATTAGGGCTTTGCTGTGACAGGCGCGGGGACGGGAAGCTGGAACTCGCAACAGATATTGAGGATGTTGAAAAGATAGATCAGCTTTGGGGCGGAAAGCGCCACTGGAAGATACATGATAGCATTAATGTGGCTGACGAATGCCCGAGATGCACGTACCAGCCTCATAATGAAATCTATGAACAGGTTATTTTGAATGACAGCATGACTTATAAGTTTATATGAAACGGAATCAAGAGGACTGTGGATAAATGAACATATCAGTGATCGGATTAGGCAAGTTAGGCCTCTGCATGGCTGCATGTTTCGCCTCCAAGGGGCATCTGGTGATCGGGGTTGACACAAATCAGCAAGTTTTAGATCAGTTGCGCCTGAAACAATGCCCGATTGATGAACCCGGTCTTGAAGAGCTTTTGGAAGAGGCATGGGGCAATCTGACTATAGGAGATAATGCAAAAGAGGCTGTGAGCAATTCGGAAATAACGCTTATTATCGTGCCGACTCCAAGCCGACCTGACAGAAAATTTACCAATAAATATGTTGAGAATGCCCTTGAAGCCCTAGCTCCTACCCTCAAAGAAAAGGATGGTTTTCAAGTAATAGACGTGGTATCCACTGTCATGCCAGGCTCCTGCGACAGCCGGTTTAGACCGTTGATAGAAAAAATCACCGGCAAAGTATGCGGCTCTGATTTCGGTTTGGTTTACAATCCTGAATTTATTGCCTTGGGCTCAGTAATAAAAGATTTTCTGAATCCTGACATGGTGCTTATAGGCGCTTCTGATAAGCAATCAGGCGAGATGGTAAAAGAGCTTTATCTTGCAACCTGTGAAAGCAACCCTGATATTAAGGTAATGTCGCTTATCAATGCCGAGATCACAAAGCTTAGCCTTAACTGTTTTGTAACCATGAAGATCAGTTTTGCCAATGAACTGGCCTCTATCTGCGAAAAGGTTCCTGGTGCGGACATAGATGCCATTACTGATGCGCTTGGCTCAGACACGCGTATCGGATCTAAATATCTCAAGGGAGGATTGGGCTTCGGGGGGCCGTGCTTCCCGCGGGACAACCAGGCATTCCAGGCATTTGCCAGGGAGTCCGGGACTGAGCCAAGGCTAGGACCGCAAGTTGTAGCCATCAACAATTCCGTAGTTGACAGACTATCTGATATTATCAGCAAAAACACAAATGCTGGCGATAAAGTGGCTCTTTTGGGGCTTTCTTATAAGCCCGGAACACATATTATTGAAGAATCACAATCAGTCATGCTTGCCAGGAGGCTGGTTGATTCAGGCTTTGCGGTCTCCGTTCATGATCCAAAGGCATTGTCTGCCGCAAAAGGTGCACTGAATGACAGTGTCAGCTATTTTGATGACCCGTACGAATGTATCAAAGACGCAGCAGGAATAATTCTTTTGACCAACTGGCAGGTTTACGAAGCTCTTGACTGGAAGCTTGCAGGGACATTGGTCAAAGACAGAGCATTGTTGTTGGACAGCTGGAGAGTTTTAAAAAATATGCATTTTGATGGCTTTAGATATGCAGGTTGGGGGGTTGGGTTGACTTGTTGAGAGACCATGATCAAGTGCAAAGACGTTGGTTTGCAGGAGCAATGGCTTATGGAAAGAGATACAAAATATCTTAGTATCGTTACTGGTATTCGTAAGAATGATGCTGATCAATATTGGCTGAATCGAATGCAGCTGTATGTAAATGGCCTTATTTCACAATGTCGGTATTTCAATATAGATGCTGAATTAATTGTAATAGAATGGAACAAAGATGAAACAGAATCGAGTGTATTTGATCTGTTGAGTTGGCCAACGACTTTAGGCCCACTATCAATTCGTTTTATTCAAG
>JALTEL010000379.1 GCA_027073945.1 Caldifarciminota bacterium
GACATGGTTTAAAAAAATGTCTCTGGGATTTGATGCAGGTCATTTCGCAATGCACAATGCAGAGATAAAATCAATAGGACATTCAGAAACACTTCCCCGCAATACAGCCTCAAGGGATATTATAAAATCTTACATACTTATACTGGCGTTAAAGGTGTCAATAAGGGCAAAAAGGCTCAGAAAAATGGGAAAAACAATAGGCCTTACCTTGAGATTTGCGAATTTTAAAACAATTAAGCGTTGTAAAGCATTAAACGATTATGTATATACTTACTATGATGTATACAGACAGGCTTTATATATCTATGATTCTCTGAAAAATACAAAAGCTGTAAGGCTGGTTGGTGTTACTCTATCCGACCTTGTGCCTCTCAGGAACATGCCTGGATTCTTTTTCAATAACGATCAAATGCTATTTGAGGCATTGTTTGAAATCTACCAGAAATACGGAGATTTCAGCGTTATGCCCGCTGCCGTGCTCAACCTTAAAAAAGAAACAGAGGTTATTCCCCCACGTATAATATAAACATTTAAGCAATTTACAATCAAATACACCCAAAGAAATTTGGCATTACACAACGCAAGGTATTCTCTGTCTTAAAAAACTATGGAAAAACAGCCTATGTTGCAAGTTCAAAATTTTATGTTAATGATGAAATAAAATCACTATAAGGTAGTTCTACAATATCACCCGCCTTCATTTCAGGTTTTAACTCAAATGGGCCCATAAATACTCTTTTCAATCTTATGATTGTTAACCTTACTTTTTTCATCATTCTCCTTATTTCTCGCTTCTTGCCTTCATGAATCACTATAAAAATGCTGTGAACTCCAGTACGACTGACAGAATCTGGTTTTAAAAAATCTTTCTTATCCCACACACCCTGCAATAGACTGTTTATGTTATGCCTTTCAATAATTTCTCTTGCAGTTACTTCATAGCCTTTTTTCACCTTAAATGATGGGTGCGTTAAGCTATATGCCAGTTTACCATCATTAGTGATAACCAACAGCCCTTCGGAATCTCTATCCAGTCTGCCGCAGGGAAAGAACCCAGGAGGCAGCTTTAATGCCTGTGTCAATGTCCGGGAGGCATGTCCATCTTTCAATGTGGTCGTTACACCTCTTGGCTTATAGTATATAAAAATCCTTTTCTCTTTAACAGGTTTTACAATCCTATCGTTGAATCTGACAACATCATGCTCCTTGACCGCTGTGTAGGGCTTACGGACAACAAGGCCATTAATACTCACCTGCCCGGATTTTATCAAGAACTCCACAGCCCTTCTTGAACCAAGTCCCGAATCTCTGAGATACTTATTCAGGCGCATCCTTTATAATGTCAATACTGTGAGAAGCTCCTATTCTCTTTGCCCCTGCAATAATCATTGATATTGCATCTTTATAACTGTGTATGCCTCCGGCTGCTTTCACCTTTATATTATTCTCATCTGCAACTGCTGATAGCAAGGCCACATCAAAAACAGTAGCCCCGGCTTTTCCAAACCCCGTGGATGTCTTCACAAATTCCGCCCCTGCTTGCGCCACTATTTCTGTCGCCTGAATTTTTTCCTCTGAAGTAAGATAGCAGGCCTCTATAATTACCTTTACTGTTTTTCCACCCGCAGCTTTAACAACCTCTTTTATATCCAGTTCAACTTCCCTGTATTTTTTATCTTTCAAAAGTCCAATGTTAATAACCATATCAAACTCATTCGCACCATCCAAAAGAGCAGAATTTGTTTCTCTGACCTTGATTTCCGTTCTGGAAGCACCAAGCGGGAATCCAATAACACTACAGGTCAAAGTATCGTGGCCCGCAAGCAATGAAGAAACTTTCTTCACCCAGTAAGGGTTTATGCACACTGATTTAAAGCCGTATGTATATGCTTGCTCTGCAACCCTCTGGATTTCTTCCTCTACTGCATAAGGGGCAAGCAATGTATGGTCTATATACAATGCAAGTTCAGGTCTCTTTATGCTGTATGAATCTATTTTCTGTTTTACAACCTCAACTTTTTCCATGGCTATTTTAACATAATCCATATCTACCTCCTTAAATCTATAATATATATTTTATACCACAATTGATGTTTTACCAAAAAGTCGCATTCACGCCACACTTTTCTGCAAAACACAACATAATATCGCTTCATGTTGAATATCCCTGATTAATAAGTTAAAATAGAGATATTACACACTACATAAGGAGGATTTATGGAGTATTCTTTAACTATTAAAAAAAGAGAAGAGAAAGGAAAAGAACAGGCAAAAAAGTTGAGAAGAGCCGGATGGATACCCGCTGTTGTATATGGAAAAGGAGAGGACACGACTCTCGTGATGGTACCTGAAAAAGAAGCAGAACTTTTTGTGCAGCGCACTTATGGGGAGAGCGTACTGGTAAATATTTCCATTGATAAGCAGAATAAAAGAGTTATATTAAAGGATGTCGCAAGAAATACAATAAGTGGCAAAATCATGCACATAGACTTCCAGATTGTGCATAAAGGCGAGAAAATCCATGCCGAGGTTCCCGTCTTGCTCACAGGGACTGCCAAAGGTGTCAAAGAAGGTGGAGTACTTGAACAGGTGTTGAGAGAAATAGAAGTCCTTTCAATACCTTCAAAACTGCCTCCGCATATAGAAATTGACATAAGTGATATGGAGATGGGGCAATCTATCAAAGTTGCGGACATTGAAAAAAAGGATATTGAAATACTTACCAATCCCGATGAGGTAATTGTTACCGTTCTGCATCCGAGGAAAGAAGTAAAGATTGTAGAAGAAGTACCAGAGGAAACAACAGAAGAAGAGACAGAAGAAACAGAAAGTGGGACAGGTAAAGAATGATCCTGTCAGTGAAATTCTGATAGTAGGATTGGGTAATCCCGGGACATTATATCAAAATACAAGACACAACGCAGGATTTGAAGCTCTTATATCAATTTGCGAGCATTTCAATGTAAAATTAAAGCCGGGCAGAGGGGAGTATTACCTTGCAAAATACAAACAGTTGAGTTTTTTGATGCCTACTTCGTATATGAATAATTCTGGAGTGCCTGTTTACGATTATTTAAAGGTATCCAATATACCACCTTCAAATATGATAGTTATGCATGATGATATGGATATCGAAAATGGAAGGCTGAGAATGCGGTGGGATGGAGGCACAGGCGGGCACAAAGGCATTGAATCAATTGTTTATGAAATACAATCCGAGGATTTCTGGAGAATTAAAATCGGTATTGGAAAGCCCTTATACAAAGACCGAGGAAAGGATTATGTTCTATCAAAATTCAGTCCACAAGAACAAGAGATTCTGACAAAAAGCATACAAAAAATTGTGAAAAGCTTTGATGTACTCAGCCAAAAAGGCCTGAATGCCATGCAGGCGTTTATAAATACCGATGAAGTTCAATAAACAGTCTGTAGGTAATGCATACAATGGCTGTGAATACCTCAAACTTGCCCATAAAAACAGGGAATCGAATAAACCGATGTATAGAGCTTATTTCAAACGGGCTTTTTTCCTTTTATATCCCGTTATGCCCTGCTTGATTGAGGAGGCGGGTGAAGTCATATCAAAAAGACCTGAATTATCCAATGGAAGATTCGGGCTTAAACATATTGCCGAAGAAATGGAGGACTTATAATGGACTTTTTAAAAAGGCTGAAAAATGTGCAGCAGGGTCTATCTGCCAATAAAATAGACGCATTATTCACTACATCCCTTTCAAATATTTATTACTTAACAGGATTCCGCGGGGACAATGCCAAAATGCTTATAAGTGAAAAGGAGATACTGTTCTTTACGGACGGCCGATTCAAGATAGAGGCAGAAGAAAGCTTGCCTGAAGGCGTAAAAGGAATAGTTTACAACAGGGATTTCTGGGATTTTATCAATCCATACTTAAACAACTTTAAACACATAGGTATTGAAGCATACAATCTCAGATATGACGAATACCTCGGCTTAAAGAATACCATACCCCAGCATGCGGAAATAACTACTACAGACCACATTATTGAAAAACTCCGTATGATAAAAGAAAAAAAAGAGCTGGAATTTATAAAAAAGGCTCAATCCATAGCAGATGATATATTTAAGGAAGTTCTCGATATAGTTTTACCGGATAAGATGACTGAGATGGAACTTGCAGCAGAAATGGAGTACATGATGAAGATGAAGGGAGGAGAGGGCTATTCTTTTGAGACCATCGCTGCAACAGGTGCACATTCTGCACTACCTCATGCAAGGCCGAGAAATGTAAAAATAAAGGAGGAAACCAATTTACTTATGGATTTCGGCGTATATTACAACGGGTATGCATCGGACATGACGAGAACAATTTACATAGGTAAAAATCCATCTTCCAGATTCGTTGAAGTTTACAACACTGTTTTGCAGGCCCAGGAAACTGCAATCTCAAAAGCAAAGGCCGGGATGATGGCAAAAGATATTGACAGGATTGCACGCTCGTACATAGACAGTGAAGGTTACGGAAGTTTTTTCAATCATTCTCTCGGGCATGGTGTGGGCATAGACGTCCATGAAATGCCTGGAGTAAACCCTACGAATGAAACATTATTACAGGAAGGCATGGTATTTACAGTTGAGCCTGGAATTTATCTAAAGGATGAATTCGGGGTAAGAATAGAGGATATGGTATATGTCAAAGAAAACGGAGTTGATATCATACCGGAGAGTAAAAAAGAATTGATAAAACTGGCATAGGAGGTATTTATGACGGATATAAGAAATGGCATGGCAATAAGAATAGACGGAGACATATATTTCATCCAGAGCTTTCAACACACTCACATGGGCAGAGGCGGAGCAACGCTACGGCTTAAAGTAAAGCATGCAAAAACGGGTCTTGTAAAGGAAGTCAGTTTTAAGGATGCTTCGCTTGTAGAAGAAGTCAGGATTGATAGAAAACCTGCTACCTATTCCTATGCAGATAGCAATTTCTATCATTTTCTCGATTCTGAGACTTATGAGGACATTATGTTCAATAAAGAGGATGTAAAAAATATACTGGACTATTTAAAGGAAGGCCTGGAAGTCAATCTAATGTTTGTTGACAATGTTCCCCTCAGCATTGAACTTCCAAATTTCGTTGAACTGGAGGTTGTTGAGACTGATCCCGGGCTAAAGGGTGATACGGCTTCCGGAGGTTCCAAGCCGGCCAAACTGGAAACAGGTAAAGTAGTTGCTGTACCGCTTTTTATCAATGTTGGGGATGTTGTAAAAATTGATACGAGAAACAACAAATACATTGAGAGGGTAAACAAATGAATATAAAAAAAATAAGAGAACTTCTAAAGCTGGGCAAAGAATTTGATGTCTCTGAAATAGAAGTCAGAGGAATTTCCACAAAGATACGAATCGTATTAAAACAAAAAGCCACAAGCTCATTGGATTTCGATTATCTGGTGAAACAGCCTATTACCGAAGAGCAGACTTCTTCAAAAAGCAGTGTGCCTGAGCAGCCTAAAGCACCTTCTAAAAAATATCATGAAATAAAATCGCCTATTGTTGGCACATTTTACAGGGCACCAGCACCGAATGCAAAACCTTATGTGGAAGTTGGAGATTATATCAAAAAAGGCCAGGTACTCTGTATTGTTGAGGCTATGAAAGTTATGAACGAAATTGAATCCGATTCTGATGGTAAAATAGTGAAAATCCTGCCTGATAATGAGCAAGCCGTTCAATACAATGAGGTTCTATTTTTAGTTGACACCGAAACTTAGACTTTCTCCGAATAATCCCGTCCTTTTAAAACTGCACCAGGTTCGAGAATCACATGATTTCTATATTGTCGGAGGATTTGTAAGAGATTTATACCTGGGTTTAAACCCCGTTGATATTGATTTATCTGCCCACACCATTACAGACTCATTCATAGATGCAATTAAGAAGGCTTTTCACATAGTTACTGTTAAAAGAAGTCAATTTGGCACATTAACATTAAAAAGTCGCGGTAAAATAGCGATAAACATCGCAAAAATGAGACGGGAGGTCTACACCCGGCCAGGTGCACTTCCTGATGTACAATTTGTAAATGATCTTAAAAAGGATGCTAAAAGAAGAGACTTTACAATAAACAGCCTGTACCTTGACCCTTCGACATTCGAAATAATTGACCCTCTCTCAGGCTTGAGTGACCTTGAATTGCGTATTCTTAAAGTAAACTATAAAGGGAGCTTTTCCGATGACCCAACAAGGGCGTTCAGGGCCATCAGATATAAAAATAGACTGCATTTTTCTTATCACAAATCCACATTACTTGAATTTGAAAATGCAAAAAAATGGTTGAAAAATGTTTCGTTTGACAGAATAAAAAATGAACTAAAAAGAATAGTCATATCTAAAAACAGACTCGGCGTGCTCAATGAGCTTGTACATTTGCAATTGCTGTGTTCTTACAGTGAAATCTTTTGCGCACCTTCACAGGGATATTTACCTTTAATACATAAAGCATTTCAATACGATGAAAGCTCCTATCTTTACTTTTTGGGGACAATGGCAAAGCCCCAAGACTTGCTTTCAAATTTTAACTTTACAAGAGACGAAAAAAGAAAATTATCGGAATTAGGGTCTATCTTTAAATATGGAAAGGGCTTGGGCCCGGAAGAAGTCGTAAAAAAATTTTATTCTTTCAGCAAGAAAAGTCTTATTGCAGGTGGGATTATTACGGGCAATAGATATATAAAAAAGCTGGCATTATTAAAAAGACCTCCCGTGGATGCAGCACTTATGCTAAAAAATGGTATTGAGGGCAAAACTTTGAAGAACAAATATCAAGCTATTTTGAGCATGCAATTGGAGGGTAAATTAAAAACAAAAGCTGAAATAGAGAGATATATAAAAAATTTGTAAAATTCACTTCCATTTAAAGAAGAAAGTTGAGACCGCCCGCTGACTAAAAATGAATCAAAGCTAATTTCCGGATATGTTCATTTAATCTGTCTGAAAGTCGCTTTTAATTCTGAAAGGGTTCTTTCATCCTTTTTATAATCGTACCAATCCACCGTGTGCCATAAACCTGTTGAGCTATCCTGAGTTACTGTCAAAAGCCCATCACCACCAACAGTATCAACATCTCCACTTTGAAATGCAAAAATAATCTTGTATGTAAAGCTTATATCAACTTTCCCGGCTTCAAGAGTGTCCTGTTTGTTGATATTCAGAACCCTCACGTTCACCGGTAATGATACAGACTTTGCAAGGGATAGGATTAAAGAGGCCATTACAGAGGATTCCACGCTGTAGTCCCAGTTGCTGTAAAGAGCATGGTTTTGAGAAACAAGACCCTGTGGGGGATGAAAATAAAATTGAGAGGAGTCCAAAACGGACATGTACACATTGTAATTGGTGGATATTAACGATTCCCTTATGCCTTCAATAATTTTATATGCCGAATCTGCAACAAAAATAGAGCCGGGTTCTCCACTTTCTGATGGTCTTAGCTTAAATAAATTGCAGGATAGAAGTAAAAGAAAAAGAATGCTGGCAGGCAAAAACCTGCCAGCAGCACCATTGATGCTATCCGTTGACTATTTCCTTTAAGGAATTTGCTGCTCTGAATACAACAGCGTACCTTTCTGGTATGGTGAGTTCGGACCCAGTCCTCGGGTTTCTACCTTTTCTTGCAGCTCTTTTTTTGACATCAAATGTGCCAAACCCTATGAGCCTTACGGCATCTTTTCCTGAGAGAGAGTCTTTTACTGATTCTATCAGCGCATTGACTGCCATTGCTGCATCCTTTTTTGTCAGGCCAGCTTTCTGTGCTACATTGGCTATTAGTTCTTGTTTGTTCATCCTTTTTACCTCCTTTTTCAATGGTGTGTTATATTTTTAAAGCAAAATGCTCATTCTGTCAAGTAGTTTCAAGAAAAATCAGTAAGAAAAGGCTCAAAAATATCAGAATTTAAAAGCCTAAATATTTGTGCCGCATATAATTATATCATTTTATCCTGGAATAGCCTTAAATATCAAGATTTATAACAGATTTCGCATTTTTTTCAATAAAATCTCTTCTTGGTTCAACTTTCTCACCCATGAGAATGGAAAAAAGCTTGTTGGCTTCAGTTGCATCTTCTATAGTTACGCGTTTCATCACTCTCCTTTCCGGGTCCATTGTCGTTTCCCACAATTGTGACGGATTCATTTCTCCAAGCCCTTTATATCTCTGTATATGCACATTCCCATCACCTAATTCTTTGAGTTTTGCATCCAGCTCATCATCCGAATACAGATAAAAGGCCTGTTTCCCCTTCTTCACCATATACAAAGGTGGTTGTGCAATATATATGTAATTCTCTTCCACAAGAGGACGCATAAATCTAAAGAAAAACGTAAGTAGCAACGTTCTTATGTGAGCGCCATCTACATCGGCATCCGTCATTATAATAATCTTCCCATACCTCGATTTTGCAGGGTCACACTCATCTTTAAACCCCGCATCAATCGCTGAGAGAAGAACTTTAATTTCTTCACTGGAAAGCGTCCTGTCCAGTGGAGCCTTTTCCACGTTCAGAATTTTGCCTCTAAGAGGTAATATAGCCTGAAAATATCTATCTCTTCCCTGCTTTGCAGACCCACCTGCAGATTCACCCTCAACTATAAAAAGTTCGGATTCCCCTGGGTCTTTTGATGTACAATCGGCAAGTTTTCCAGGTAATGAATCGGATTCGAGAAAGCTTTTTCTTCTTGTTAAATCTCTCGCTTTTTTGGCCGCTTCTCTTGATTTTGAAGCGAGTTTTGCCTTCTCTATTATCGCTGATGCCATAGTTGGGTTTTCATCCAGCCATCTGTAAAATTTCTCGTAAAATGTTGACTCTACAATCCCTTTAACAAAGCCGTTACCCAACTTAGTCTTGGTCTGTCCCTCAAATTGAGGAGAGCGCAGTTTAACATGTATAACTGCTGTTATACCTTCACGCACATCATCCCCTGAGAAAGACGCCCCCTCTTTGATCAATTTCATATTCTTGGCATAGTCATTAATCGCTCTCGTCAATCCGCTCTTGAATCCTGCAAGATGCGTACCTCCCTCATGGGTATTAATGGTATTCACAAATGTAAGTAATGTTTCAACAAAACCCGTATTGTATTCAAGTGCTATTTCGACAGCAACATCATCTTTTGTTGCTTCCATAAAAAATGGGTCTATTATGCGCTCTCTTGCCTCATCAAGGAAACTCACAAATTCAGCCAGTCCACCTGCATAATAAAAATCTTCTTTATTTCCTGTTCTCTCATCCAGCAGTTCTATTTTAATACCTTTGACAAGAAAAGCAAGTTCTCTCAGCCTTTCTTTAAGAATGTCAAAATCAAACTCAGTTACATTAAATATTAAAGGGTCGGGTTTAAATCTGACTCTTGTACCGCTGTGGGTTGCTTCACCAACGATCTCCATTTTTGATACAGCTTCACCCCTTCTATATTCCTGCTTATAGATTTTTCCATCTCTGCTCACCTCTACAACAAGCCATTCTGAAAGGGCATTAACCACAGAAGAACCAACACCATGCAGTCCACCTGAAATCTGGTAGACCTTTGAATCAAATTTTCCACCTGCATGCAGAACTGTAAAAACCACCTGAAGCGCAGGTACTTTTAATTCAGGATGAAGGTCTACAGGAATGCCACGTCCATTATCTTCTACTTCACAGCTTCCGTCGTTTTTCAAGACTACCCTGATCAAAGTACAGTACCCTGCAAGTGTTTCATCTATTGCATTGTCCACCATTTCATATACAAGATGATGTAATCCCCGCTTACCTATATCCCCTATATACATTGCCGGACGCTTTCTCACACCCTCAAGGCCCTTAAGGACTTTGATATCCTGTGCGGTATATTTTTTATTCTCTTCCATTTAAAAAGGCCTCCTTGTAAACTTTACTTTTTTTACCTTGTTTTCGCCAAAATGTTTTTGCAATTTTTCAAGTATTTCACTTTTATAAAACGCAAGCTCCTGCCTCAAAACAGCTCTTTCCACACCTATATACAGAGCTGTGCCTTTCAGGGTTATGTCAATGCCATCGGGCTTAACATTGTGCTTCTTCAATATTTCTTTCAAAATTTCCTGTATTTCGTATTCCAGTATAACGCGTTCTCCCGCATATTTTTTGAGAATAGCATTGATACTTCTACCTAATTTTTTCATAACTCAGATTCAAATGGATTTCATTAACACCGGTTTCTATTTTAATTGGAGATGTGAAAATTACCTGTGGTAGATTAATATTGAGCAGCCTTTCTCTGTTTTTATCATCAAGTATGGAACACGTTTCATCGAGAAGCAACAGAGTTTCTCTGTCCTTTACGGATTCAAGAATGTCCCTGACAGCAAATATAAAACAGAGAAAAATAATCCTCTTTTCACCTTGAGACATATAAACTCTTGCATCCATATCGTTGACAAGAGCAGTGAAATCATCCCTCTGCGCACCACACAATATCCTTCGGCTTTGCTGCTCTTTCTTTATTACATCTTCGTTGCACTTGATAGGATTAGGGATGTACATGAGCTCTACATTTTTATCGAAGAAAATCTCCGCATACTGTTTAAATGTAGTCTCTATTTTGCTAAAAAAATCCGCTCTTTGACGAGAGATTTTTTCACTTACATTGCACAGAGGTTTATTTAAGGCAGGCAATATGCTATAGCGCCCTTTATCAAGTACATCTCGTTTGTGCTTGAGTATGCGGTTGATCATTAAAATGTTTTCCTCGTACTCTTTGTCAAATCTTCCTATGATTCTATTAATTTCACTTCTTCTAAAAACAGGATGGCCCTGAAAAAAATCCTCTCCGCTCCCCACATAAATCAGTGGTATCTCTTCCTTTACAACGCTCTGTGCGACCTGTGACTCGTCCATATAAAAAACTTTGACACCTGGTTGATAAACGGCCTTTATCCTGTGGCCGCTGAACTTCCCTTCCACGCTGAAGTAATTGGCACCTCTGTTGATAAGATGGGCAATTTTTGATTCTCTGAAAGATTTCCCAGTGGCCAGGAAAAAAATCGATTCAAGCAGAGAAGTTTTACCACTTCCATTGTCGCCGAAAATCATATTCCATCCCCTCTCAAAATCCACATTAAACTGTCCGAAGTTTCTAAACGATTTTAAAGATATAGATTTTATTGACACCCTTTAATTATACAGCATGTAAGCTGTTCTTTCAAGAAAAGCCCTGTGTTTTAACCTTTTGAAAATCAAAAGGTAAGAGCCTGACATCTCCGGTTAAGCATGCTTATTGTCTATTTTGAAACAAATTATCCGGTAAAAATTGATAATACGTGCATTTACTTTTATAATTAAGTGTAACCGGGGCTGTAGCTCAGATGGGAGAGCGCCAGAATCGCACTCTGGAGGCCAGGGGTTCAAATCCCCTCAGCTCCATTTTCATCAATTAGTCCATGTTCAAATGCCCAAAAACCCCCATCCATAACGGCGTTCTCGAACAAAGCGATATCTTTTAAGAAATACGCGATAGGCTCTGTATTACCACCGGTGACAAGTACTTTAAACTCGCCGGATTTTGAGTGCTCAATAATAGATTTCATCCCCAGCACAGGTATCCTGAAAACCCCATTTCCCATTGCCTGTTCAGGATTCCTGGGAAAATCAAATGTGCCAATTTTAGGTGCTAAAGAGCTGAGATTGTATCCCATTTTGAAAAGCGAAGATAATTGTTTAAATCCCGGCATTGTGACAAGCGGGTAAAGCACTTTCCCATCAAAGAAATCCAGTGTGATAAACGTTCCTGAATCAATCAAAAAAGCAGGATATAATTTTCTGTAAAAAGAAAAAACTGCAAAGGCTACCCTATCAATGCCCACCTGCTCAGGGACATCGTAATTAACTTCGAAAGGATATCTGTTGTTGAATTTCATCCTTAAGACATTATTCCCGGACAAATCCAGGCTTTTTTCCCGTGTTTTGCTGACAGATATCAGAATAACAGCTCTTTTCTTATGTTGATATTCTTTTTTCTTTATTGTCGTATTTCCAACATTATAGATAATAACGCTCATAAATTCAATAAATTGCCTTTAGTGTATCCAGATACGGAAAAATCTTTTTGTAGTCACCCCCTATCACCACTGCCACATCAACAATGTGGTCGGGATCTATTTCAATTGTCTTTCTCTTTATCCCATACCAATCTGCGATATAATTGGAGCATCTCATAGAGCTATCTTTCATCTCCACTACAACGGTTTTACTTAGTATTGACGGAGCATTTCCATAAAGAACAACATCAAAACTATCTGCTCTAAATACGTAGGTTAACCGTCTTGCCAGGTCTGCTCTGCCCGTTCCATTCAATACCTGAACTTTTATAAATGGATTCACTCTCCTTTTATTTCGGCTTTTCTTTCTCAATTTTATTCCCCTGTAAGCCGATTCCGAAAGTAAAACAAAGCTGATAGCGAATAAAATAACAAAAAAAATCCGAATAATTTTCTTCATAGCAAATTATCCAATAGAAAAACCATTATGCATACTAAACATCCGTACCGGCAGCATTTTTTATTTCTTTTATAGCCATTGCAAATGATTTTATATCTTCTTCAAATACTTTTTCACGGTACATTCTTATAGACTCACCCCTTGACTGCAAAATCGCCGATGGGTGAAAAGTAACTATAAGCCTGCCACCATATTTGGATAGCTTAACAGAATTTCTCATTGCCTTCAGGGATGTGCTGATTGAAAAGCCAGCAAGATACGCACCGGAGAATCTTCCGAGAGCAAGGAACAACTGCGGCTTCATTATATTAATTTGCTCTTCTAAATAAACAGAACAACTCTTTATTTGCACGCTTGTTGGGTCAGCATTCCCTGGTGGGCGGCATTTTACCACATTAGTGATAAAAAAATCTCTGTCCCTGTCCACTCCATATTTCACAAGCATTTTTGTAAAGTATTTCCCCGCATTTCCGATGAAAGGCTTGCCGAATCTATCTTCATTTGCACCCGGAGCTTCACCTATAACCATTACTCTGGAAAATGGATTCCCATAACCAAATACAGGTTGAGTTCGCGTTTTGTACAATTCACACGCATGGCAATTATAAACTCTATCATGCAACCTCTCAAACGCAACAACAGGAGATATGGAAGATGAATACAACTCATTGAAACTTAAAATATCTTTTGCAAATATTCTATTCTGCAATCTTATCAATGGCTTTTACTATATCTTTTGCCAGCTGTTTTTTTGAGACACTTTCAAATTTAACAGGTGTTTTCCCCTTTGTAATAATATATCCAGACGAAGAATCACTTTCCATAGCATCCTCTGTATTGGCAACAACTATATCCAGAGCCTTTTTATTCATCTTATCAATGGATGAATTTACAAGCTTTTCCTCAGATTCCAACGAAAATCCAACATATATTTTATTGGCTTTCAATTGTTGAATCGATAACAATAAGTCCTGTGTCGGCACAAGCTTCACTGTAATACCATTCTCCCTTCTTTTGAGTTTGTGCTTATACCGGACAGCAGGCTTGAAATCAGAAACGGCTGCAGCCATAATAAGTATATCAGCCTGTTTTATATATTTTTTTAAAGCTTTTTCCATATCTGCCGTGGAACTAACCCGAACAACAGTGTCCCTCGGGTAAGGGATAACATGTGTGTGCCCCACAATCTGTGTGAGATTCGCACCATTTTCTTTCAATTCATGCGCAAGAGCAATTCCCATTTTTCCGGAGGAACGATTTGTGATAATCCTTACACTATCGATATTTTCCTCTGTTGCTCCGTAAACAAGCAAAACACTCTTACCCGAAAGCTTATTATTACGCAAACTCGCTATTGTATCCTCTACTATAAACTCAATATCCTGGAATCTGCCCATGCCCATATCCCCGGATAAAAGTTCACCATACACAGGTCCTGAAGTATGCACCCCTATCTTTTTTAATTTTTTCAAATTTTCGGTGAGGACCGGGTTGTTCCACATACTATTATGCATAGAAGGAGCAAGAACAATAGGTCCCTTAAAACATGCCGATATGGTGGTGATAAGATTATCAGCCACGCCTGATGCAATCTTGTTTATTGTGTTATAATCGGCCGGGGCTACCAGAAACACATCTCCCCATCGTGCAAGGTCTATATGAAGAGAACCTCTGTAAGCAAAAAAATCCCGGTCAGTATAGCTCTTATATCCTGTCAACGCCTCAAGTGCATAGAGAGAGACAAAGTGCAATGCATTCAGAGTTGCAACTGTTTTTACCTCTATGCCTCTTTTCTGAAACTCCCTTATCAAAAAGGGCGTTTTGTAAGCGGATATACTACTCGTTATCCCCAGTATTATTTTCATCTTCAAGACTTAAATCAGAGAGCGTTTTTACCGTTCTTGAAGTGTATGTGTATTCCACTTCTCCCTTTGCAACTCTTTTTATGGCTATTATCGTAGGTTTTCTTTTGAGCTGTATTCTCTGCTCCCTGACTTCTTTTGCGAGTCTTCTCGCCTCTCTTGATGCAAGCACTATAGCAAAAAATTTATTTGAATAAATTTTCCAGAACTCATCTACAGGTACATAAGCCATTTCAAACCTCCTTTCCATCAAATTCTTCAATATAAAGATACCTTCCACAGTTTTCGCATCTCTGGAATTCCTTGCCGCTTTTGAGGTCGGTTATTGCCTCAAATGGGACAACAGAGTTGCATCCTGTGCATACATATTCCTTATCTCCTTTTTCATCGGTTATTTCCTTTACAGGAACAATAATCCTCAAAAAGCCTTTACTTTTCAGTCTTTCATACTTTTTTAAATAATTCGCCCGAATTTCTCCTTTTATCTTTGCTCGTGCCGTATTCAACATATCTCTCTTATGCTCAATACCGGTGAATTCCTCTTTCAACTCGTTAATATGCCTTTTTATTTCTGCAATAGAATTTTCTATTTCTTTACTTCTCAAAGGTATGCCGGATTTTAAATTTTCTATCTCTTCCATTATATCCAGTGCATGGTTTTCAAGTTCTTCTACAAGATTTTTCTGGTGCTCAATCTGAGACTGCATTGCCTGATACTCCGCATTGGTTTTCATTTTAAGCAGCTGGGCACGGAAATCTCTTTCTTTTTCACGCTCAGCATCAATCTTGCTGTTCTGTATTTTTAGCTCAACCTGTTTTTGTTTAAGTTTTTCCTGCATTTCTTCCATCTCTTCGTTAAGTTCTTTAATACTTTCCTGTTCTTTTTGTATCTGCTGAGGTATTGTCTCTCTTCTGTGAGAAACATCTTCAAGACCAAGGTCAATTTTCTGCAATTCAATAAGCTTCGTATAATCCGACATTTTATCTGGCATATCTTTATTATACATCCCATAACTTGAACAATCAATTTGATTTTTTAGCTGATATGGATTAAAATTAAATATAATCAAAGGAGGTAATAATGTTTGGCAGGTTATTTGATGATTTTTTCACATTTGATGAAAGCCAGAAATTCGGTTCCCCCACATACACTCCTCCTATGGATATAGTGGAAAAACAGGACAGTTATCTTGTAATAGTAGAGGTTCCAGGCACCTCTAAAGATAATCTAAAAGTGACATTTCATGGCAATGTTTTGAATGTAGAAGGGTACAGACCGAGACTTCCGGAAGAAGAACAAACCGACAAATTTCACCACAGTGAAATTTACTTTGGGCCATTTAAGAGAAGCATAGAGTTTCCACAGGGTACAGTCTCACTGCAAGGTATTGACTCTTACTATCAACAAGGATTCTTGTACATAAGCATTCCCAAAAAAGTAGTCAGGAAAATTGAAATAAAAGTGGAGGATTAGTATGGAGAAAGATAAGAAGATAATAACCGCTGAAGAGATAAAAATTCCTGAGATAACACCAATTCTACCCATAAAAGGAGGTGTTGTTTTCCCCAACCTTATAGTTCCTCTTGTCATAACAGATGAAAAATCAAAGAGATTGGTGGATGACATTCTCAAGGGAGATAGAATAATAACTGCTCTGAGTCAGAAAAATGACAAAAAAGAACCGGACATTGAAGACCTGTTCACAGTTGGCACTGCATCTCTCATTTTGAAAATGATGAAAACATTGGATGGCACTGTCAGGGTTATGATACAGGGAATGGAAAGAGTCCGTGTCGTTGAAGTTATTGAGAAAGAGCCTTATATAAGGTGCAAAATAGAAAAAGTGCCTGAAATTTCAAAAACAGGGGTGGAAGTAGAAGCTATCTCACACAATATACTCAAAAATTTTCATGAAATTGTTAAATCCACTCCATATCTGACAGACGAACTGTCTCAAATAGCCGCAAATATAAAAGATTATTCGAAACTCGCAGATTTTATTACATCATATATGAACTTTCCTGTTGCTGAAAAACAGAAAATTCTGGAGGAACAGGATGTAGAAAAGCGACTGAGGATTGTACTGGAACTTTTAACAAAGGAAATAGAGGTTATAAAAGTCTCGGAAAAAATTCAAAGCAGCGTAAAAGATGAATTAGACAAGGGGCAGCGGGAATATATTCTGAAGGAACAACTAAAGGCTATTCAAAAGGAACTGGGGATTTTAGATGACAGACAAAAGGAAATAAAAGATATAAAAGAAAAAGAAGCCAAGAAAAAATTGCCGGATTATGTGAAAGAGGTGCTGGACAAAGAAATAGATAGGTTATCAAAAATGATGTCAGGCTCCCCGGAAGCCACTGTTGTGAGGAATTACATAGATTGGATTTTATCCCTGCCATGGCTTGATGAAACAAAAGACAGATTAGACGTAAAAAGGGCGAGGAAAATCCTCAATGAAGACCATTATGACCTGGAAAAAGTTAAGGAGAGAATACTGGAATTCCTTGCAGTCAGAACATTGCGTAAAGACACGAGAGGCCCTATTATATGTTTTGTCGGGCCGCCCGGAGTGGGTAAAACTTCTCTTGGCAGGTCCATCGCGCGTGCAATGGGCAGGAAATTTATTCGTATGTCCTTAGGGGGTATACGCGATGAAGCAGAAATAAGAGGGCATAGAAGGACTTATATCGGAGCTCTACCGGGTAGAATTATCCAGGGAATAAAGAATGCCGGTGCAAGAAATCCCGTGTTTATGCTGGATGAAATAGATAAAGTCGGCATGGATTTTCGCGGAGACCCAACATCAGCACTTCTGGAAGTCCTTGACCCGGAGCAGAATTTTAGCTTTGAAGACCATTATCTGGACATGCCGTTTGACCTGTCAAAGGTATTCTTTATAGCTACTGCCAACAGAATTGACACCATTCCTCCTGCCCTGTTTGACAGAATGGAGGTAATACATTTACCGGGATACATTGATATTGAAAAATTAAAGATAGCCCAGCAATATCTTATAGCAAGACAGCAAACAGAAAACGGATTGTCTGAATACAATATAGCATTTTATCCCTCTGCAATACTCAAAATTGCAAGAGACTATACAAGAGAATCAGGGGTCAGGAATTTGGAGCGCAGCATTGGAGCTATTATGCGTAAAATTGCCATGGAAGTATCAGAAGGAAAAATCAGTAAAGAGCAAAAAATCAAGATTACTCCGCGAAAAATTTCCAGATACCTCGGGCCTCCGATATTTTACAGAGAAATAAAAGAGCGGGTAATCGAGCCTGGCATAGTTACAGGTCTGGCTTGGACACCTGTTGGAGGAGAGATACTTTTTATAGAAGCATTGAAAATTCCTGGCGGCAAAAATCTAATAATAACAGGTCAAATCGGCAATGTAATGAAAGAATCATGTCAGGCTGCACTTTCACTTGTTAAGTCAAAAGCCAAAAAGCTCAACATAGATAGAAAAATATTTGAAAAATATGATATTCATATTCATGTTCCCGAGGGTGCAACGCCCAAAGACGGACCTTCGGCAGGTATCACCATATTTGTGGCACTTGTATCCCTTTTGACAGACAGGGCAATCTCACAGGATATTGCAATGACGGGAGAGATCACTCTACGCGGCAAAATACTTCCAGTAGGAGGGATAAAAGAAAAAATCATAGCAGCTCACAGAGCAGGAATAAAGGACATAATTCTGCCCAAATGGAACATTTCAAATCTTGGGGACGTCCCTGCTTATATAAAGAAAGATATAAACTTCCATCCGGTGAACAACGTGGATAACGTAATAGATATAATATTTAAAAAACAAAAGGAGTGACCATGCAGATAATATTGCTACTCATCGGCATTTTGATACATCCTGGAATTGATACCGTAGTGATATACAATAATCAATCCAGAATTATCAGAACAACAACAGTGCATATAAGAGGAGAGGATACACTATATCTTACCAGCCTTCCCTGGAGTACGGACAATGTAAGCGTCAGTGCAAAAGGATTGGAGATTGAAGATGTCGGGATTACAAAAAATTATGCCAAATCTCCGACTACCTATGAGAAAAGTTTGATAGACTCCATCGATACTCTCACATTCAAAAAAAGTAAACTTGAGGCTTCGGTGCAATCAGAACAGACAAAACAAAAGTTTATACAAACCATATCATCCCAACTGCCTGGCCAGGCAGCTATCAATTACCACAATCCCATATCAGCAGAAACCCTGAGAGGCATTTTAAATCTCATAGGGACAGAATCCCAAAAATCAGGCCTGAAAATTTTAAAACTACAGAGAAAAATAGCAGAATTGGATAATAAAATAAATATATTAAAAGATAAGTTAAAAGACATAAGAAGTCGTAATCCGAAGAAAAAGACCATTCGCATAATCGCTTTTTCCCGCAGTTCTTCTGATTATCATATTAAAATAGCATACAATGTGCAGGGAGGAAGGTGGACGCCTCGCTACAACATAAAAGCGTTGATTGATGCTGGCAAGTTGGAACTAACCGCATTCGCCTCCGTCTTTCAGAACACAGGTGAAGACTGGAAAAATTGTCATTTACTGCTATCCACAGCAAGTCCGATTTTCAATATTCGGACACCCAAAGTCAATCCATGGTACATTTATAAATATAGGCGAATTCAAGCAGCCAGATCAAGTTCAAGGGATAAGGCATACGAAAAAGAAGCAGCACCAATGCTACAAGCTACAGGATGGCGAAAACCGAGCTCTCCAATTGAACAGGGTGTTTCTCTGCAGTATGCCGTGCCCTATAAGCATACGGTTAAAAGCGGTGGCTCCCCTGCCCAAATAACAATAACAAAAAATAGTTTCACCGCTCATTTTAATTATCTGATAATTCCGAGATTACTGCCAAAAGCCTTCTTAGAAGCTCATTTTAAAAATAATACAAAATACATTTTTATGCAGGGCTATGCATCCACGTTTGTTGGTAATGATTATACGGGGAAAACGATGCTAAGCAATTTGACTCCATCCGATTCCGCCACAATTTATCCCGGCACAGATGATAGAATCAAAGTCGAACGGAAGTTGATAGAGAAAAAAGTCAGGAAGTCAGGCCTCGGAGGAAAAACAATCGTCAGAGAATTTACTTATGAAAATACTGTGACCAATTTACACAAAACCCCTATTGATATAACAATGGTGGAAGAAGTCCCCGTTTCAACCGACGCAGATATAAAAATAACCTATGTTAAATTTTCAGTGTCTCCGGACAGGTCGGAAAAAGGTATGGGCATCTTTTATTGGAATAGAAAGCTTAATGGAGGCCAGAAACTCACAGTTAGAGTTTCGTTTGCCATAAAAAGCCCGGCACATACAACGCTTTCAGGTATATAAAATATACACAAAAAGTTGATTTCTATTCAGATAGAATAGTAATGTTCATTTCTGATACGTACTGCAGAAAAGTTACAATTACAACTACCAATAAGCAAATCCCCAAGGAAGAAGTTTTGAAATGGCTAACATCTAACTTACAGGCCTTTCAGCCTGCATCAATATCTTCTGTTAAAATCTCTTCTCTGCTTTCTGGGTGGCCTTGCCTCGTCAATTCTCAGCGTCCTGCCTTCAAATTCCTTCTCGTTAAGAGCTTCTCTGGCTTTTTCCGCTTCTTCGGGACTGGACATCTCAACAAAGCCAAATCCTCTTCCCTCAATGATATTTACGGATTTTACCTCACCATATTGGGAAAAGAGATTTTGCAGCTGGTCATTGGTCACTGAGTAACTCAGATTCCCCACATATAATTTGTTACCTTGCATTGCTACCTCCTTGCAATTTTGGATTTTCCCGTTCTTTTCTGGATGGATTGTTTATCTCCTTCCTTACGACATGTTAGCCATTTCAAATGATATCCAAACGTTTGAACAGGTTTCATATTAAAATAGGTTTTTTATTGCTGACAAAATAGACTTTCCTTACATAGAATTAAATATACACAAAAGAATTATGA
>JALTEL010000380.1 GCA_027073945.1 Caldifarciminota bacterium
CTCGCGCGTATCTCGAAAATGTATAATTTTTCAAAAAACAGTTTTTTCTTGGCTGCGATACTCCATTAAAAATCGTTATCATCGAGGTATGCTCTTGTTTGTTCTATGTCATTCAAGCTCGAGTTTAGAAGATAAGCTTTTCCCTTTTTAGTCAAGTGTGAATTAAATTCTTTTAGAAAGATATCTATAAATTTTCTTCCTTTATCCCCTCCATCCCATGCTTTTACTAAATAAGGTTCTTTCTTGGCAATAACTTCATCTAAGTGTTCGTGTGGCAAGTAGGGAGGATTGAAAAATATATAATCATAGGCTTGTGTTATGTTTGAAAACATGTTTGTTTGTATCGTTTTTATATCATAACCATGGTTCTTCAAATTTTTTTTGGCAAGGGATAGTGCTTTTTCTGATATATCTGCCGCCGTGACCACTGCTCCTTGTGATGCTGCCATTAAAGATACTAATCCTGCGCCACACCCGAGATCGAGTACAGTATTGCCTATTTTGGTGTGCACCGTGTCCGCCAATAAAAATGAGTCTTCCTGTGGTTCATATACATCATGCTCTATATCTACTTCGAAGTTTTTATAAAATGATTTAGACATACTCCATTTATAATATAATGAATTTATAAACGAGAGTATTAAGGCGTGTACTTTTCTTCCTCTGATGCTTCTTCGAACTCTTCAAGACTTGGCCCTACAGGAATCTCTATGGTGCGCACGCTGTTTTGTCCTGTCCCATAAATAAGTTTTATTGTTCCTATTGCCTTTTTTTCGTTGGCAAGGTTTTCAATCTCCGTCAATAATTCCTTACCTTTTACTGTCATTGCGCCTTCAAAAACAACATCAACAATCTCAAAATCCGCATTTTTCAACATGTTATATGTGGCAGGCACTTCTTCTGTTATTCGCATGTGATCACTGATGAGATAAATCCATATGTATTTATAAGCTTTGCGTGTAATTTTCGCATGAGTCAAGCATTGCCTGAGATAATCTTACCTTATAAACGTGTGATGATATTGTCAGTGGCTTCACTGTTTTCAGGAGCATTGGGCGCATTATTTGGATTAATGCATGATCCCAAATGGATTCTTTTTACGCAATATGCTACACTAATTTGTATTGTTATATTTGCCATGTCATTTTTGTATTTTGGTAGAGGCGCATTGCTCGGAAGCGCTGTTCTTGGAACATACTTGGCCGTCAATACCGCATCATTTGATATATTCTTCACGGGTCTTTTAATTGCAGGAGCTATTTCGATAGTATCAGGAATATGGCTGGGGCATATAACATACAAGAATATGATTGAAAAAACTGTGAGCCAGTTTGAAGTAAGCATTGGATTGATTTTGCTCATATCCAGCATAATTATAGCTGTTAGCACAGACTTGTTCTACCTATAGTATGCGCCCACAAAAGCTTAAATATCCCTGTTGTATAAGGTGATTGATAGTATGATAAGTATATCTAATCTTTACGGTAGAGAAATATACGATACCAAAGGAGCATTTTTGGGCAACGTAGAAGATGTAATTCTTAATTTGGAAGATGGAAAAGTTATACGATTAACAACAGAACCAATAAGAACAACACAAGCACTTGAACATTTTATAAAGAAAAACAGCATACTCTACAAGAGAGTAAAATCAGCGAAAGATATCGTGATTATTGAGAGGTGAAATGATATGCATTCTAAAGAGTTAGTTTTGGAAAAAATAAAGAAACACAGTATAAAGACGGATGATGATGCCGTGAATATGTTAGCGAGTATAATGGATGAATTATGCGATAACATTTTGAATGGGGCAGAAAAGATAGCAGAATACTCAAACAAAGAATCAATTGATGCAGACGCAATAAAAATCGCAGCATATATTAGCAATAAAACAGAAAATTTAGACTTGGTTAAAAAGCTCTGAGTAAGATACGAAATAATATCCTTGCCTTTTGAGCAATAGGATATCGCTTTTTAGTTTCGTAAAATTGGGCATGCTGTTCGCGTTTATTGAGAATTGTAACACGCGCTCACCCGAGATTTTTAACTCATGATTGCTTTTTATCAAAGGCGCACTAATTTCCCTGCCCTCATTCAAATCTATTATACCTTTTC
>JALTEL010000381.1 GCA_027073945.1 Caldifarciminota bacterium
TCAAATATAACGAGAGGAAGGCCGTTAACGAACAACACGATGTCAGGCCTTTTGTTTTTTCCGTCCTCAATTACGGTAAACTGGTTAACCGCAAGAAAATCGTTGTTCTCAGGGTTTTTAAAGTCAATCATCCACACGATATCTCCGCGCTCTTCTCCGTTTATTCTGTATGTTACCCTTACTCCTTCAGTAAGCATTTTGTGAAATTTTTCGTTGTTTGCAATGAGTTCCGGGTAATTTAAGCGCAGTATCTTCTGGATTGCGTCGTTAATTGCACTATCAGGAACAGAGGGGTTTATCCTTTTCAAGGCATTTTTGAGCCGCTTTGTTAATATTACATCTTCAAATGACTTTCTTTCAGGATGTTCCCCGTCCGGTGCAATGTCCGGCCCAAATGCATACGCGTAGCCCTCATTTTTAAGTAAATCAATGGCAAATTGTTCAATAGAGTTTTCGTTGAGGGTATGCATAGTTATTGTGTTCCACCTGCTTTATTAAAAACACTATACTTACGAGAAACTTCTGTTGAAAGTTCCTTAAAAGTACTTCTTCTATCTTTCAGATTATTTTCATTTTTTATCATCAGTGCTAAATTTCCTTTTATTAAGTTTAATGGATTAGCAAAAATATTCAAACTGTTTTAGTAGGTTAGATGTGTGCACAAAAATTGTTTTGCCTGTGCTGCGGGGAGTGTTAACCGCCTTCCAGCAGCTTTTGCACTGCTGAACAATAAACTATACTCTTTCTTTTTTAAAACTTTACTCTTATTTCTCCGCTCATTAGTTTTGGTAAAAGAGTGTCGCGGAGCTTTTCCAGGGTTCGAATCTGGCGCTTGTTGGAGAGGATTTTGTCAAAAAGAGTATCTGTATGCTTTTGAAATCGTTCCAATATCTCCATATCTGGAAGAAACAATTTTAATTTTTTAAGATCTGTCTGCCTAATCAAAGGTTGTGTACTGCCGACATTTAATTTTTTCAAATCTGATAATTTTAGAAAGAAATAAACAAAATTGAAAAGTTCTTGTAGTAGAGGTCTTATTATTAAGGTATTATCTGATAACCAAGCTTTTCCTGTTGAAATAAATACATTTCCAAGAGTTCCAACTCGTCCTGTATAAATTAATTTTTCGTTAAATAAGAAAGTATTTACTTTGCCTATTATACCGTTTGCACCTAAAACAGGATAGAGGCCGTTACTTGTAAACTTTTCTCTTTTTAGTCCTTTACCAGACGAAATTTTAACTAAGTCACCTAAAGTTCCAGATTTCCATTCACTTTTGTTCGGGTTATTTATAAACCACTTTCTAAAGAGTGCTTCTGCCATAGATTCAAGAGTTTTATTCTGGCGGTGGAGCAATTCTATTTTATCGTCGAGCGATGAGAGTACAGAAGCAATAGCCTTTTGCTCAGACGTTTTTTCTGGAATTATCCATAGTGTATTTTTCAAAAATTCCCATGAGGCTCGTGGCATTCTTGTACCAGAACTCCCTTTTGTCGCTAAATCTACAAATTCTTGATTTGCAAATAGATAGAATAAAAAGTTTTTATCTACACCGTTTATTGGTCTTACAACCCAGATATCCGTAGAGCAAATTCCCATAAATGCAGGTCTATATAATTTTCTAAAGTAGGGTCTTAATCTTCCGAAAAGAAACTCCTCTTTTGTGAATATAAATTTATTACTTGTAACTTCGCGTGAAGTTCCTATATTTTTTAGTCGGAAGGTATTTTCTTCTATATGTTCTAATCCTATATAAGGTAATTTGTTGTCTCCTACTTTCCAAATGTTTTTAGACAAACTTGCAACTTCCCCTAACTTTACTTTTCTCCACCCTTTTGGTATCTTTTTACCCATTCTTTAGCCTTTTCCCTTAAACGAAATGAAGTTTATTATGAGTTTTATCAGTTGTTCTTTTTGCGCTGGCGGGCTTGCTGCAACGAGGTATGTTAACGCAGTTAAGGTATTGCTGCTGAACTTTCCAAAGAGTTCGCTTTTAGACATATTTTCATAGAGGAATTTCAGGAAAAGTAGCGCACCTATGCGTTTATTTCCGTCAACAAATGGGTGATTTTTAATGATTAGGTAAAGCAAGTTTGCTGCTTTTTCTTCAAA
>JALTEL010000382.1 GCA_027073945.1 Caldifarciminota bacterium
GGGGCTTTTTATCTGAGAAGCAGGGACAGTTTTCAGGAGAAAGGCGGGGATGTCATGCTTTACCTGCCCTTTCAATTTCGCTTTAATACTCAATTCACATCAGACAGACATAATAAGAGCGATATCTTTGTGCATTTTTACAGGTATGTCCGTCCTGGTGTGAATGTCGAAGGAGGTTTTGAAAGACTGGACAGCGTGGATATCAATACCGCTTATGTTCCTTACCCTGTTTATACACGCTCCATGTGGCTATATCTAACTTTTAACTTTGTTCAGGATAATAAGATTTTACCTTATTATGCCATAGGAATAGGCGGCACTCACGGAGAATACCTTGATGGCAAACTGTATGAAAATAACGCAACAGCTTTTGCCACACTCGGATTACTTAACAATCTGCGGGCAATATACAACTTTATTCCATGGAAGAGATACGCCGAGTGGAACGATAGCACCTATAACAACCTGCTTCATTATTCCCAGATTGCATATCAACCGTTTAAACATCACTACATCAATATTGAGGCACAGTTCGGAAAGTATTTTGGAGGCATTCAGAAATACTACTCTGCCGAGTATTCTTATAAAGATAGGAACCTGTCAGTGGCAGGCGGCTACGGATATGACAGCGAACCTTTTTACCTGCAGAAAAGAGTATATTTAAAAGCAAAGTGGAACATACTGAACAATCTGCGTTTGCGCTTATTCGCCCAGCATTCCGATATCTCAAAACAGGATGAAATCAATTTTCTATCTGAATACGAAATAAGACCCGGTACATTGTTCTATTTTGTTATAAACAGAGGCATAAGGCATAGTCCCGAGGCTTCAGATACAAAAGTCATGCTCAAGTTTAAAAGTTTTTTTGCCCTGTAAATTACATACAGCATCCCTCTCTGCCTGGCCAAACTTATTGCAGCATTTGCTCTTATTTCTGAAATTTTTATAAATGCTCCTGCTCATTCAGCAGAATATCTATTATAGATACATGAGATGTGTAATTTTACCCTGTACAAATTGACTGTAAGACAAGAGCTTTACTTGACAATCCTACCTCTCTGCATTATAATAACCGTATAACCAACGAAGAAAAGGAGTCAATCACTATGAAAAATGTTTTTACGAAAACAGAGTTGGGGATACTACCAATTTCATTGATAGAACAACAGAGATAGACATGATGTACAGGCCTGACAAAAGTGAAGTTTTCAATATTTCAAAAATAATCTCCCAAAACAATAGAAAAACAATTTTCAACAGGATAACCTTGCCTGAACAATTTACAATGGTCCAGACCATCATAGGATGTACTATTTTGATGGTAAGAATATCCGGGTAAATGAAATCCTGTGTGCGTCTGAACTTTGTTATACCTGTTTTATATTTGATCTGTAGTTTACCCTAAAAGGAGGTTGCATGAATAAAAAGAAAACAAAACAGACAGAGTTAAAGTTGAAAAACGGCTGGATTATTGCCGTATTCGGTGTGCTTACACTTATTCTATTTTACAAGATATTATCATCGCATGTACTTGTATACGCGACCGACCAGATTTCAGCAGGCTATGCATTCAGGGCAGTGGAAGCACGAGTGCTGCGAACGTTGCACCAGTTCCCGTTCTGGGACCCTTACATATTTTCAGGCATGCCGTTTATTGACGCCTTTCATGGCGATGTATTTTATCTGACAGCACTCTTAAGGGTGATTTTGCCCACAAATGTTGTTATGAACTGGCTGTTCATAGTTCATACATTTTTAGCCGGCCTGTTTATGTATATGCTGCTTTTAGAGTTGGACATAAACAAAAAAATCTCATCTCTGTTCTCAATTTCTTATATGTTTGCCGCATACAGTGTTTCCCTTGTTTATTCAGGGCACGATTCAAAAGTTGTAATATTTGCATTAACTCCACTTGTGTTCTGGGCCCTGCACAGGATGCTGAAAAGAGATGATATAAGATATGCTCTACTGGGTGGTGTTATCATGGGACTCGGGCTTCTTGCTCCTCATGTCCAGATGATGTACTATCTTTATATGGCAGTGAGCTTTTACTTTCTCTATGAAATCATCCTTGGCTTTATTGACAAAAAGCCCGTTAAGGATATAGTGAAATTGGGCATATATTATATTGTTATGCTTATTGCGTCATTTGCAGTGGGTGCAGTACAACTTATCCCGGGATACCTTTATACTGCCAAATACTCACCGCGTGCTGCAGGTAACAGAGGATACGCATTTGCAATTTCATGGTCAATGCCATGGGAAGACCTGATTTCTGCATTTTTTGCAAAATTTTCAGGATGGCTTAGCTCATATTGGGGAAGAAATGCATTTAAAATAAACTCCGAATACATCGGAGGTTTCGCACTTTACGGACTCTTTCTATCAATATTTTTGAAAACATACAGAAAAAGATTAGGGCTTTTCTTCTCATTGATTGCCCTTTTCTTCATATTTATGGCTCTGGGTGGTTATACACCTTTGTATAAAGTCTTCTATGTGCTGCTGCCGGGAGTAAAAAAATTCAGAGCGCCTTCCATGAGCTTTTTTCTTACGGTATTCTCAATAAATATCCTTGGAGCAATGGCGTTTTCATCAATGGAAAATGATAATGACGAGGTATTTAAAAAACTCTGGTATACAACAATTTCAATTATAGGCCTATTTCTGATATTCTTAGTATTCAAATCTCCTTTTATCTCAATACTGAAATCTCTGTTCATAAAAACCAGCGGCAAATTCAACGCACTTAATGCGAATTATTCCGGTATACCTCTGTCATTTCTGCGGGCAGGCATAATATTCGCAGTTATAACGTATATATTAAAGGCAGCGAAGGATTGGAAAAAATCCGCAACTGGTATGGGTATACTTGCACTCGTGATTGTTATAGACCTATTTACAGTGGACAGGCAATTCATAAAAGCCATTCCGGGACCGTCTCAGACCTATGCGCCGGATGATGTTGTCAAGTATCTCGCACATGACAAAGACATATACAGAGTTTTCCCTTTGTTTTACAGAATAGATGAGAATTATCTCATGCTTCACAACATAGAATCCGTGGGGGGGCATCACGGTAATCAGTTCCAGAGATATCAGGAATTTCTCGGAAATCCCCACCATTTCATGTTCAGACCTCAGGAAGTGCCAAATTTATTAAAATATCCTAAGTTTGTGGATTTATTGAACGTGAAATATGTTATTACACAACCCATGCCCGAGAATCTTGCGCCTTATGCAAAGTATCCAGCAGCTTTGAAAATGATCCGAGGTATAAAAAGCCTTCTGGATACAGAAAATTTCTCTTTAAAAACATACGCCCGGGATATACAGAACCCACAAGTTGTTTACGGTATATATGAGAACAAACATTTTATGCCAAGGGTGTTTTTTGTTGAAAATGTCAGGGTTCTGCCCAAAAAACAAGTTCTGTCATACATGGAGTCACCGGAATTCTTGCCATCAAAGGAGGCAGTGCTTGAAGAACATCCTGCTGAATACAAGGCCGACACAACAGATACACTTAAAAGTTCTTTTGAGTTTATCTTGAAAAATGTAAACAGTGTAAAGCTAAAATTCAACGTATCTAAAAACTGCATACTTGTGTACTCGGAAAACTTTTACCCGAAGTGGAGGGCTTACATAGACGGAAAAGAGACAAAAATTTACAGAGCGGACTACATATTGAGAGCTATTCCAGTGACAAAAGGCACGCATACACTTACATTCAGATTTAACTCGTCAATTTACAACAAACTCGGCCTGCTCTGTATCTTCGTAGTCCTTCTGACAATAGGGCTATTCTTCTTGAAAATTAAAAATAAGGAGCAGCAATGAAAGTCAGCATTATAATACCGGCTTACAATGAGAGGCCCAATCTTCCCATACTGCTAAAAGAAGCTGAAAAATTTGTTAAAGAGCACAAGCTTTCATGGGAATTTGTAATAGTTGACGACGGCTCCACTGACGATACATCCGAGTACTTAAATGAAGCCGTCAAAAAATATCCTTTTCTAAAAACGGTAAGACACAGTATCAACAGGGGACTTACACAGGCACTTATAACGGGATATAAGCATACAACAGGCGATGCCCTTGTATTTTTCCCTGCGGATATGCAATTCTCATTTGATGATGTACTCAGAATGGCTGAAAAAATGGATGAAGGATATGATCTCGTTGCTGGCAGAAAACAGGGAAAATACGGCAAAAAATTCGTATCCAGCATATACAATGCCCTGTCAAGAAAGATTTTCGACATACCGGTGCATGATATGAATTCCATCAAGATTATGAAAAGGGATATTTTAGGGCTTCTGCCCGGAAGAAAAGACTGGCATAGATACATAGTGCCTCTTGCAAAGGAGAATGGATACAGTATGGCCGAGATTGATGTAACTCTTTATCCGAGAAGGATGGGTCACAGCAAATTCAGCGGGTCCTGGAGAATCATAGTAGGACTGCTTGATCTTATTGCCGTGAAATTCCAGCTGTCATTTGTACGCAAACCCATGCTGTTTTTCGGCACGAGTGGAATTGCTTCGTTTATTCTATCTTTCCTCACCTTCCTGCTGGCACTCCTTTTGAGAATGCTAAAACACGGCTACAGGCCTCTTTTATACCTTGTTATAGTCTTCTTCCTCTCAGGGCTTATACTGCTTTCCATGGGGTTCCTGGGTGAGATGACAGCAGGCATACTTGACAAACTGGAGAATAAAGAGAAATGAAAAAAGCAGCCCTTATTATGGCAGGTGGAAAAGGAGAAAGATTCTGGCCTCTATCAAGACAGGACAATCCCAAGCAATTTATGAAAATAGTGGACAACAGGGAATTAATCGCATTAACCGTTGAAAGATTGAGGCACATCTTTGAAGAACAGGCAATTTTCTTCGTTACCACAAAAAGGTTGAGCAAGCGGATAGGGCGGTTATTTCCACAGGCCGGGTTGATAGCCGAGCCTTCGGGAAGAAATACACTGGCAGCCTGTGCTGTGGGAACTTTTGCAGCAAGCAGCAAAGCATACGAACTCATTGGGGTCTTTCCCTCGGATCACTATATAAAAAACGGGCAAGCCTTTGCAAACACCGTAAATAAGGCATTTAGTCTTGCAGAGCAGGGCTATATTGTGACAATAGGTATAAAACCAACAAGGCCGGATGTAGGATTTGGCTATATTGAAAGAGATGAAGTATTGAATAATTTTAATTCTGCTTTTACCGTAAAAAAATTCCACGAAAAACCCGACCGTGAAACAGCCGATAAATACCTAAAGGACGGGAATTATTACTGGAACAGCGGTATGTTCTTCTGGCGTGCAGATGTATTCAAAGAAGAATTGAAGAGGCTGCAGCCGTATATTTATAAAACTTTTGTGAAATACAGCAATATTACGGAACACTTAAATGAAATTTACAGTACTCTTCCGTCCATATCCGTGGATTACGGAATTATGGAAAAAACACGTAAAATAGCCGTAATTGAAGCCGAATTCGATTGGGAAGACCTGGGTTCCTACACTGCCCTTCCAAGGGTTATTAAAGAAGATGTATCCGGAAATATAAAAAAGGGGGATGCTGTTATGCTTGACTGCAGGGACAGTATAGCAGTCTCCGAGCAGGGTATGATAGCTGCAATCGGGGTTTCTGACCTGATAATTGTGCATACAAATGATGTTACACTTATTGTGCCAAAAGACAGGGCTCAGGAAATCAAAAAACTACTGAAAAAAATGCGGGATGAAGGCAAAACAGCATATCTCTGATACAAAAATAAGGCTGGTAATATGGGAAGAACTGCCGGCATAATTATTATATTCATTGGACTTTCACTCCTCATTTATGGCGTTTTCTTAATTAAGGGCATAAGTTTTCACATTCCACTGGATATAGTGGTAAAGAAAAAGGGCTATACCGTGTATTTTCCCATTGGTACCTCCATTGTCATATCTGTTTTGCTGACTGTTTTGGCATCCATATTCTTAAGGAAATGATAAAAAAGCTCGATTTATATATGGTAAGAGAGCATGTGGGTCCCTTTGTCGGTGGACTTCTTACTCTTACAATACTCATGTTATTGAACCGCATATTTCAGCTTCTTGACCTGATAATAAAAAAAGGTGTTCCAATAGCAACGGTATTTCAGGTGTTTATGCTATCTCTTCCCTTTATCTTAGCAATGACAGTCCCCATGGCTCTTCTCATTTCATCTCTTGTTGCATTTGGCAGATTTTCTCAGGACTTTGAGATTCTTGCAGCAAAATCTCTGGGCATAAGTTTCAGGCGCGTGCTTTTTGGCCCCATTGCTTTTGGTACAATTATAGCCGTTTTAATGGTGCTTTTCAATAATTATGTCCTTCCCGATGCCAATCACAAGGTAAAAAATCTCGTATTTGACATCAGCCTGAAAAAACCTGCTATACGCATAAAAGAAGGAGTTTTCACAAAGATAAACAACTATCATATATACGTGGAATCCAAGGATGACAGAACAGGACGTATTTACAACGTCAAAATAGAACAACCTCAAGGAGATGGAAAAATAACAACAATAACTTCCAAAAATGGAATTGTTGATATAAAAGATAGCTTTCTCATTCTTACTCTGTACAACGGAACAATTTACCAGACAGAAGGAAAGTCCAATCAGGAATTCAGGGCCATACATTTTCAAAGACATGCAATCTCCATTCCAGTGGATACCAGATTGGTGAAAAAAGAGCGTGCCTACCGTGGTGAAAGAGAAATGAACATAGCTCAACTTGAGGCAAAGATCAAAGAAAAGGATAAAGAAATCAAATCCACCAATGACACATTCAGAATAAAAATTCTCACTCACATAAAAGACAGATATAGAATAGAAATACACAAAAAGTTCTCTCTTCCGTTCGCAGGTATTATATTTATTATCGTAGGAGCTGCCATTTCCACTATCACAAGAAGGGGTGGGTATGGAAGCGCTTTCGGATTTTCTTTTTTGATATACACTTTCTATTATATAATGCTTATAGGAGGTGAAGAATTGGGTCGTAGAGGTTATGTCTCTCCATTCATTTCAATGTGGGGAGCAAATATAATTTTTTCATTGATAGCAATTCTTTTAGCACGGAGGTGTGACAGATGATTATTCTACTGATGAGTTTATATACGTTTGTTATTCCGGATTCCATTTTCAGTCC
>JALTEL010000383.1 GCA_027073945.1 Caldifarciminota bacterium
TCAATACAGTTCCCCTATGAACAGGGAGCAAAATTTGATATTGCATACGTGCCGAGACAGGCTAATGTATCTCTTCTGGCAAAATGGGCTGGTACAACGCAAAAAGAATTCAGAAGGCTTAACCCTTCTTTTATAAGATGGGCCACACCTCCCGGGCTCAAGCACTTTAAGGTGAGAATTCCAAAAGGCAGAACCTCTGTATTTTATGCAAAAATGAAGGCTACTCCAAAAAGCAAATGGAACAGATCACTTGCCCACAGAATGAGAAGGGGTGAGAACTTATGGTATATTGCCAGAAGATATGGCGTTAGTGTAAGAAGTATTATGTATGCCAATAACATCAGAAATCCAAGGAGAATTCGGCCCGGAAAAATCATCATCATTCCATATCCGGGAACAGTGGCATACCGTAAAAGCAAACGGAAGGAACGGGCTGCAAGAAAAAGGGCAAGATATAAAGGTAAAAAGACTTATATCGTCAATGAAGGAGAAACATTGTGGAGCATATCCCGCAAGTTCGGGGTAAGCGTAAGAGCATTAAAAAAATTAAATAAAAAAAGGACTTCCAGGATTAAACCCGGAGAGGAACTTGCAATTCCCTCCGTAAAAAGGACAAAAAAACAACATAGAATTAAAAAAAGTGGGAAATTTATAGTACACAGGGTGAAAAAAGGGGAAACCCTCTGGGATATATCCCGTAAGTTCGGTATATCTGTCAGTAGAATTAAGCATTTCAACAACAAAAAGAGCAATATACTGCATGCAGGAGAGGAAATAGCCATTCCAAAAGAAAGCTGATTTTTATGGAAAAATCAAAACTCGTTCATATACTCGAAATATTAAAATCGCAGTACAAGAACTGGAATGCACCTGTTGTCACAATGATAACAAATACCACACATGACCCATTCAAGATATTAATATCAACCCTGTTGAGTTTGAGAACAAAAGATGCGACAACGAAAAAGGCTTCCCTGCAGTTATTCGAGCGAGCGAGCACTCCTGAGGAAATCCTGAAGCTCAGTACAGAGCAGATAGAAAAATTAATCTATCCCGTAGGATTTTATCACAGAAAAGCCAGACAAATGATAGAGATAAGCAGGATGATACTGAAGAAATATCATGGCAGGGTGCCTGATGAACTTGATGAGCTCTTAAAGCTTCCCGGGGTCGGTAGAAAAACTGCAAATCTCGTCATAACACTTGGTTTCAACAAACCCGGCATATGCGTTGACACGCATGTACACAGAATTTCCAACAGAATGGGCATAGTTAAGACAAAAACACCGTTTGAAACTGAAATGCGATTGAGAGAAATTCTGCCTGTAAAATGGTGGATAATATACAATGATATGCTCGTCTCCCTGGGCCAAACCATATGCCGGCCAAGGAATCCTATGTGTAATATATGCCCCGTATCTTTGTATTGCGAGAAGGTGGGTGTGGTGTGAAAAAATACATTGTGCCCTTTGCTGTAATAGGGCTTTTAATAGGAATTACCTGCAAAAACACTTCAAAACTATCCTATCCGGAGGTCAGTCTTGCCTTTCACCAGGGCTTCAACTTTGCACATGGCACAAAATCTTATAATTTTCTGGATACGGATATAATGTACGGATTTGGCAGCAGTGATACCGCTCATTTGCTCGAGGCCCGCTCACCTATCTATGATGAAGGAGACATCCCGCTTTACGAGGCCGTGCCGCTTCCAGAAAACTGGATATCCAGCACATCCAATCCAGTAGAAGGGCATGTATATGTTTTGCAGGCATGGTCAATAGGGGATTCCACAATATGGAACACAGGGATCAAAATAACCTATGTGGACAGCGACAGTATATGTTTTCAATACAAAAGCGGGCTCTAACAGAGCCTTTTATTGCATAAACGATAGAGAAGCCAGATAGGAAAGCCCGACATTCTGGAATGTGGAAAATCCAAAATTAATGCGAAATTCCCTGTAGAGAAATCCGAGCCCGAACGATAACTTGGAAAGAAAGCCAGCTCTATCCGTTCTCATTCCCATTCTGAAAAAAGCCGTATTTTTGAAGGAGTACTCAGTGCCCAAACTAAGCACAGGTAGGTTGTCTGCACTTATTTCCAGCCCCACGAGAGAAACAAGGTCTGGCATTAACAACTTTGAAACTCCGAATGAGAGAGTGTACGGTATTTTACAGGAAGTATTGATAAAAGAAAGAGATGTTCCGATATCTCTCAGGGCAACCCCATAATCTATATCCTTTAACTTTCCTCTTACACCGAATGCCGCATTATAGGAACTTGCTTCAAATGTGTCTATCTTCTCCTTAAAATAACGCAAATCCGCTCCAAGGCTAAAATTCTCTCCCAGGGCATAAGAAAAAGCAAGACCGGGATAGATGTCATTGGCTTTGAATGTATAAGGATTCCTTGCATGCTCGTCAAGTCCGTTAAAAGAACCGTAATCCGTGTAAGAAAAGTGAACACCTACACCAAAATTCTGATAGTTGTATGCAAGCAAGAGGGAATTATCCTTGATATCAAGCGCAATGGGGAAAAAGCACACAGAAGCATTAAAAGATTTTAGTGTTGATAGCTGAGCGGGATTATAGTAAAAAGATTCAATCTCACCGGGCAAACCGGACAAATTTCCTCCCAGAGCATATGCCCTCGCTCCTCGCGGAAGTTCCATAGTTATGCCTGCAGCACTTCCTGCATTCAAAACAAAAAGCATTATTAAACTATACATCTCCGACCTCCTTTATTTTATGACAGCTATTTTTCCCCTTCTGATTTCACCCCTGTCATTTTTAACAACATAGATGTAAATACCGCTTGCTGCATCACGCGGGTCCCATGTTATAAGCCCATCTGCATTATTTTCCTTTTCGTGAAAAACAAGTCTGTTTTTGACATCATAAATATACACCTCTGCATTTTCCGTCAAGCCTTCAAAATACACCTTGGTGTGTCCTCTGTCAGGCCTGAATGGATTGGGAAATATCTTCAAAGAGTCCAGGTTATCCTCAGGATACGGGCCTTTGACAGTGACGTAAATGCTATCCTCATCAAAAGTGGAATCCGCGCCAACTGCCCCTATTTTTATATATCCAGCATAATCGCCCTTTATTTTTCCCTCCGGAATATACAGGGTTAATTTGATTTTAGCAGATTCCCCTATACTCAATGTTGAAGGAACTTCTTCCAAAAACAGGGTTTTTATTGTATCCGTACCATTGGTCAAAGATTCTGGCGACATATAAATGGAATCAATCAGTGCAGTGCTCGGGCCATCCGTGGTATCCGGATTTACGGAATCACTTGTATTAACTATCTCAAATTCCTTCGAAACATAAGCGGGACCAGCGGGAAGAGAGTCAAAGTTAATGCTGTCAGCATAGACATCAAGAGAATCTTTATACACATCAATATCAACTTTTGATACAACCACTTCACCCCTTATAAAATATATATTGCCATTGGGGTCATAGTTCAAATCTTTCCATACCAGGAAGAAGTTTGTCCTTCCATTTACATCCGCAACTTTCAGACCTGCAGGATAGAAATTGTTTCCGAATGTTCCAGGACTATCTCCCGTGTAAGTTTCCACAGAGTCAAATACAACAGGCAGACTGAGTCCGAATTTTCCTATAGAATCATCATAAGCGCACATATAAAGACTGTATTTTACTGGATTTGTATTGGGGTCTGCATGCCAGACAGCTGCCATTTTACCTTCGGGCGACATGGCAATCTGAGCCCTGTAATTATCATACAGAAGGCTTGTGTCCTGAATCCAATTTAACCTGAGATTGAGAGAATCAAATGTAGCCCCGCCATCATTTGACTCTGTAAAGAATATATCCGGGGTTCCATTGCCACCGGCTCTTCTGCAATCCTCCCATGTAATTAAAATGGCTGAATCCTGAGATGCATAGGTAATCTGCGGATTTCCTCTATAAACCTGTGATGAATCATCAAGAATGAGCTTGAAATTGTTAAATGTTACTCCTCTATCTGTTGATTTGTTAAAGGCAATCCAGGGATGTGGGTCATTATTTGTGCCTCCTGTGCCATATCTATAGGCAATAAGAACATTCCCTGAAGAATCAACAGCTATTGACGGGTCTCTGTTTACATTTCCCGGATTATTATCAACAATACCCATATCAGTAAAATTACCTTCATTGATGGAACGTGCCAATCTCACATGTAATGTACCTGTCCTGTCGTCAACCCACAGTAAGTAAAGAAAAACAGAATCATTCTGCACTATACCGGTAATCTTGGGCTGAGGACCGTCGTTTACACCACTCGTTGTGGTATTTGTAACCGCCAATCCGGGGACAGTGTCAGCAGGAGCAAAGGTATGCCCCCCATCATCGGAATACGTATAAAAGACTTTCCAGCCCGAGAAACCTCCTCCCTGTCCCTGCCAGACAACAAACAACTTGTTTCCAAGCACAATCATTTGCGGATACTTGTCGTCCACGGGTATGTTATTACTGAGATTTACATCCGCTGAAAAGGTCTTTCCTGTGTCCGTGGACATGGAAAAATAGATTTCATATTGACTATCCTGGTCCCTATCGTCCTGCCAGGCAGTATAAACATTGAGATTGTTATCAATTACAACAGCGGGATGGTTCTGTTGGGTTTGCAGGGTGTCAGGGTCATTCACCTGAACCATTTTACCAAATCTTATGGTACCCTGTCCCCACGGTATTGTGAGTAAAAGTAAGAGCCACATATGTACCTCCTTTTTGTATTTACCTAATTATAATGTTTGTCTATCGTTCCTGCAAATTTTTGAAATTTGAATCGCTCCTTTCCTGCAAAACTCCTTTTAGCTTCAGAGATTCACCTCTATCCAAGATTCCTTTATTTGCTTCTTAAATACTTAATCATTATTTAAAATTTCTTTTAATTTCCAGAAACTACTACCGCCTTCACGGATGAGATTATCTATGAGCTTTTTTGTGTCTTCTTTTGTAACTGGGTTATTATAAAGCTCTTGCAATGCTTTGAACCATTCACCCTCAATATAAAATGGAGCATGAATATTACCGCTCCTCACTCTGCCTTCAAGTAGATAAAGACGCGCAATAACAAGAGTGTCACTCGGTGCATCTTTTGCAAGTTGAATGATAGATTTTACAAGGCCATAATCCCATCTGAGGATACCTTTTGTCTTTTCTAAAGTGTTCTTTACGTGTCTCGCAAGCCAAATAGGTTCAAACACATCTTTTCCAAGATTAATCCAAAAACCAAACTCCTTAAATGGTTCCATGTTTTTGTAGTTTTTAAGCATCCAATCCCAAAATCTTTTTAAGTTTCTTTTACTTTCTGGCTCTTTTTCAAGAAGTTCGTCTGCCTTTGCGTTATCGCCAGAAACAAATGATCTGCCAAGAAAACTTACAAAATTTGTATGTCTTTTAACATTTTTATCTTCCCAAAACTTTTTGAACAACTTATGCTCAAATCCAAAATCTTTATAATAATATATAAATGCCAACGCAAAATGAATCGCGATACCTTCATCCGGGTCTCTAAAATGTTTTTGCTGTGGATATTCTGCTTCTTTTAAATTAAGACCACGCTCATATAATTCTTGAATGTCAGAATCAAAAAACATCTCTTTATAAAGATTGTTTGCAAGGTAGCCTTCCCATGCAGATGTGTAAAGATTTTGTTTTTCTGGTTCTTGAGGGAAAATTTTCGGCAACAATCCGTGAACCCATTCCTTATCACGGAAATAAAAAGAAGGTAAATAATGCCCAAACATAAACATTAAAGCACGGGTGTTTTCAGTTTTAAGGACATTCTCATATAACTTCTTTACATCGGAATTAATTTTTACATCTTCATTTTTGGCAAAGCTTTTCCCGTCTTGATAGACAAATAATACCAAAGCCTCAAACGCTCGGCCACGAACCGTGTTGATGGCTATTGTATATGGGTCACTAACCATATAATCAGAATCGCCAGGAGATTTTGTCTTTGATTTGGCAGTTTCAATTCGCTCGTCTTCGGGCGTCGGGTCAGGAAACTTTAATAAGTAGCTTATAATTTCAAAAAGTTGGTCGCGGTATTTTGAAAAATCAATAATAACATCATTTTTTTCATTGAGCAATTCTTGAATAACATTAGTCATAGCTGAATGAACAGCTGTCCAGTCTGCCAGCCAGGCATCAAAGGTATTATGCCCGCGTTTCTCATCCCTAAATGGTTCGTTTTTTCCTGAATTTTTTATTGAAATAAGCAAAGTTAGTAAATCACCCCAATTCACACCCCTAAAATCTACTTTGTTTTTACGGATACACGCCTGTATACCTTGCAAAAAAGAATACGAGTAGTGTGGGTTTAACTTCTTTCTTTCAAAAAAGAGTTTAGCATTATTAATATAATCTTGAAATCGTTTAGGGATATCGTTTTTCAATAATTTAGCCGCTCCTTCAGCATTTCGCGGCCGCAGGAAATCATCATTTTCATATTTCTGCCGCAATTTTTCCGGAGACCACTCATTACGTAATTTTTGAGCAATATCAACTATAGATAGTTCATTAAACTCTTCTGGCAAAATCGGACCCTGCGGTGAGACAAACCCACTTCGTATTTGACCAATACTCGGTCCTGGTTTGTAGTTATAGTCTATCCTAAACCCTTCTTTTTTGGCTAACTGTTTTTCTTCTTCTGAAATTTCATTTGCTGGAATCATAGATAATATTTGCGAACCATATTGCAAATGCCAATTCTCTGTTTCACTTTCTTGTTCTTGCTCTTTTTTCTTAAAGTATTCAATAACTTTTTTAATATATTGCCGTTTATCATTGTCTAGCAACACCGAAAAACCATTGCGCAAAGCTTTTTTATATTCTGCGCCGGATATAACTTTGTGATAGTGTTCCACTTTGAACAACCTGAAAAATGATTTTTTCAGTTCATTTTTAAATACTTGAGGGCATAAACTCAATACGAATAAGCGCAAACGCCACATTGATTGGCTATCAGGTAGTGCGGGGCTCTCATCATCAAAATTTCCTATATATTCATTAAAAATTCTGTGAATATATTCTCTATTATCTTGTCCACATTTTTTCTCAATTAAACGCCGGGCTAATACTGTAATAACTGCCGCTAAATCTCGAATATTATCCCTGTATGACAGGCGTGCTTTTCCTAACTGTAG
>JALTEL010000384.1 GCA_027073945.1 Caldifarciminota bacterium
CCGTAAAATTTACATATAAAATACTGAAAAGTCTAACGGATATGAATTACAAAGATTGCAAAATCAGCATAAATGCCAAATTTGGTATTACATTTTCAAAAAATGAAGACACACCGCAAAAAATTATAGAAAGAGCGCAAAAGGCGCTCTTTAAGGCCGAAAATACAAATGAAAATATAGCATTGAACGCCTAATTTTTGTTTAAAAATGTTTTGTCTATAAAATTTGTATCGTAGCTGTTGGATATAAATTCTTCACTTATCAATATTTTTCTAAAAAACGGAATGCTTGTTTTGATGCCTTCAATAACAAATTCATCCAAACATCTCAGCATTCTAAATATCGCTTCTTCCCTATTTTCTCCTCTAACAATAAGCTTTGCTATCAAAGAATCATAGCTTGGACTTACGGTTATTCCTCCATATATTGCACTGTCAACCCTGACACCTGGCCCTCCAGGCAGAAACAGTTTTTCTATTTTACCCGGTGAAGGATAAAATTTTTCAGGGTCCTCTGCATTGATCCTGCACTCCATAGTGTGAAACTTCAGTGTCAAATCGCTCTGCTTAAGATGGAGCTGCTCCCCCGATGCAACAGCTATCTGTTCCTTTATCAAATCAACACCGTATGCCATTTCACTGACAGGATGTTCAACCTGAATCCTTGTATTAATTTCAATAAAATAAAAGTTGTTTCCGTCAAACAGAAATTCCAAAGTACCTGCATTTTGGTATCCGAGTGCCTTAGCTGCGGCAATAGCCGTATCGTGAAGCTCTTTTCTCTTGTCTTCACTCAAAACACCCGACGGAGATTCCTCCAGCAGTTTCTGATGCCTTCTTTGAAGCGTACAGTCTCTTTCCCCTATATGCACTATATTGCCGTAGTGATCACCAATAACCTGTACCTCTATATGCCTGGGATGCTCAATAAACTTCTCAAGATATATATCATCCCTTCCAAATGAGATTTTTGCCTCCATCTTTGCGGCATTAAATTCCCTTACCAGTGATTCTTCGTCCCTGACTATCCTCATTCCTTTGCCACCGCCGCCCCAGGAAGCCTTTAAAAGTACAGGGTAGCCTATCTCGTTTGCCGTTTTTTTCAGCGTATCCTCATCGTCTATAGAGCCCTCGCTGCCAGGTACTGTAGGTATGTCAAACTGTTTAAGAATAGACTTAACCTTTGCCTTATCAGCCAAATTTTCCATAGTTTGTGCATCAGGACCTATAAATGTAACACCCAAATCCCTACAAATATTAACAAAAGTCGGATTTTCAGACAAAAAACCGTATCCGGGATGAACGGCATCGCAGCCCGAATTTATAATTGCCTGAGATACGTTAAAAAGATTAAGATAGCTTTCCTTTGCAGGTGCAGGACCAACACATATAGCCTCGTCCGCAAGCGCCACGTGCATTGAGTTTTTATCTTCGGTTGAGTATATAGCTACAGTTTTTATACCAAGCTCTCTTGCAGCCCTTATAATTCTAAGTGCAATTTCAGATCTGTTTGCTATTAATATCTTCTTAAACATATGCTATCCTAATTTTTTAACCAAAAACAGAGGTTGATCAAACTCGACCTTCTGGGCATTTTCAACCAGTATTTTCTCGATTCTGCACGGAAACTCCGCTTCAAGCTCATTCATAATTTTCATGGCTTCCAGTATACACAGCACATCGCCCTTTTTAACCTCGTCGCCAACCTCAACATAGGGAGCTGATGTCGGAGACGGTGCCCTGTAAAATGTCGCTACCATAGGAGATTTTATCTCTACAAGATCTTTGTCTACTATCTCTTTTTCCTCTTTGGGCTCATTGGCACCTGCTTCCTGAGCTGCGACTTGCTGTATATCCGAAGCGGATACAGGAATACTCTGTGTCACTATACTCTCCCCAACAAATGCCTCCTTCTTTTTTAGCAACAAGTGGATGTCGTCGTCTTTATAGTCAAACTCCACAAATTTACTATTTTCAACAACTTCAATAATTTCCTTAATGGTTTTTAGATCCATGGCAAACCTCCAAAATTCTTTACAATTTAAAAGATTATCAAATTAAAATTAATATTTCAAATAATAATATTAAAATTAAATAGTATATAAAC
>JALTEL010000385.1 GCA_027073945.1 Caldifarciminota bacterium
ACGCATTTATACCCCCCTTGGTGCAAACATTGCTGGTGCAATTCTGAAATAGACTTTAGCTCTTCCGCCGGTTTGTAATGGCTTACTATCCCATAGCCAAAATCCCTCGTCGGGCATTGCCTCATCGAACGCTGCGAGCACGAGGATGTCTGCATGTGGTTTGCCCGCCTCACGGAGCAAGTTATATGGCAAGCGATAGGTCTTCACGTCAACCGTGCCTATGGGAAGGGTGAAGTCTACGCCCCCATCTCCTCCGGGCCTTGCCGTTGCATCAACCTCAAGCCCGAATTCCTGTGCAAAGGCAACCTCACCCGCTACCCCCACAAGCTCATAGTCAGGACTTAACGGCCGCGAACTAGTGTGGGAAGCGTGAATACGAGCTCTTCGTGCTGCGATGCATTTTGGATCGAGCATGAGATTTTAGCCTCCTTAGCAGCAGGGTTGTTTACGTGCAGGGCAACAGAAAAAGGTGCACTTTTATTCGTAGATAAAACAACAGATTTCTCTCATTAAGGATAACTTGACTTTTTAGCTATTAGGCATTAGGGTGTACTTTGGTGGCGCGGCTTGGCAAACGATAAGAAGAAGATATCCTGGATGTTTCTAGCCCTAATGGGGTTTGCAATATTGGCTATTATCAGCATGTGTATAGACAATAAGACCCCAACAACTTCACCCAAGGGTTTCAGCACCGCCAAAAAACAGCAAATTTTTTACGAACTCGTGGCCCTACAAGACAAAATATCAATATGGGACCCCGAATATCAAGAGAAGAATCAGAAAGCCAAAGAGCTTATCGCAAACCAATATGGCATCTCTATGGATAAGTTAAATGACATAATACATGAAGGCGCAGTTAACCATTGGCCGATGCCACCGCCACCCTGATCAGATTAGTAAAGGGAGCGTTAGAAGCCATATAACGATAACTTGAGAAGAAAGGACAGACTAAGGAGGGCTTCCGATAGCTTATCAGGTCCGAAAACTGCTCGATGAATTGAACGGAGAGCTAGAAAGTCTCGAAGAAAAAAGAGGGGATTAAATTGTGCATTATTAGCGGTTGACAAGTAGGAATCGATGGTGTATTGTGATATTAGAATTTCAGCACAAATTACCGGAAACAGAGGAGGCGGCGTGAAGAGAGTAACATTACTGGTGGCGGTCATCATGTTAACTGCTGTATTTATCGGGCAAGCACAGATTAAAGATGAGTATTGGAAAAATGTGCCTGAGAATCAGAAAACCGAAATTTCGATCACGGGGGGAATCTCAACTTACGGCTATAAGGCCACCTTGTTAAGTATCCAATGTTTTCTATCAACACAGGAGAACTGGAGATTACTTTGGGGGAAGCAGTGGACAGCTAACCAAAAGACAATTGATCTTATTCAGAAGGCCGTGGAAACTACCTTCCCAGGCCACACTGTATTATTTGTCGCCGTGGCTAACGGACCGAAATCGCAATACTTCTGGCCTACGAGTATAGCCTTTACACAAGGATATAACCAATACAGTGTTACCTATGAAGATGTTTTGCCCTTTTCTAAAGATGATCCCTTTGCCGGCGGTGAGATGAAACCGTACATTATCACTCAAGGATTTATCGCTATTCCAAAGGGAATTGACGCTACTAAGCCTTTTAAGGTTTGGTACGGTGATAGTTATGGCGTTATAAAAGCGGGAGGTTAACTTTCATCAAGTTGGATATTGCCCCGAGCAAGGATAAGGGAGAATAAAACGCATAAGTGACGATTTATACGAGTTCAAAGTTTTATTGAAGGTCAAGGCGTGCTATCGGAACAACGCCGGGGACACTGCCATCCTTAGGAATACTGCACAGGCCCTAGGGTCAGTCTTGCAAGCCGATATCCCTTTTGACCTCAAGATAATGTGAAGTCTTTTTACCGGAGGGATGACACCCTGAATAAGACGCTTGCGGCTATCCAGGGGTCATTCTCAGCTTCCAATTCAGCACCATGGGCCCAGTGCCTTCCAGGTCTTTGCGAAGGGTTTCCCGCGAGAAAGGCTTTCGGTGACGGGACCAAGGAACTTGCGCAGGGCATCCACAACCGTGGTAAACTCCTTTGGAGCATCGGGGAGC
>JALTEL010000386.1 GCA_027073945.1 Caldifarciminota bacterium
TTAAACTCTTTTATGAAATAGGATATGTAAGAAGAATAGGCGATTACATAAAGATACACAATCGTCCTGTTAAATTCGCATCTGATTTCAAATTGATTTTACAGGCATCAATGCAATCGGGAAGACGGTATACCCCCATGGATACTATGGGAAACAGAGGAGATATAAATGCAAAAACAGGACCCATATGGCATAGAGTTGACATAATATTCAAAAAGGGATTAATGCACAGCAGGGGAAGGTTCATAAACCTTTCAATAGAGGCAAGGAATATCTTCAACCACAAGAATGTCTATTATATAAATCCGGTTACAGGCAGAGACTACAGAGCAGGCGACCCTATGCCGCCTAAAGAAACGGAAAAAGAAATGGAAAATCCCGCAAGGTACAGGGCGGGAAGAATAATAAGAGCAGGAGTTGATATAAAATGGTAAATAAAATCAAAATTATACTCACTATCTTTGCCCTTACCTCCTCAATGTATGCCGGGAATCTGTTCAAATTTCTCGGAGACCAGAAAAAGGGAACAACAACCCTTGGTTTTCTCAAAATAGAACCGGGTGCATTGTATAGTGGCCTGGGCGGGACAGGCGTTTCAATTGGCGGTAATGCGGATGCTGCTTATTTTAATCCCGCACTGACAACATTTATACCAGCTGATATGTCTTTCAGTGCTACTTACATAAGATGGGTGGGCGACCAGAATTATACATTTGCAGCTTTCAGCAAAAGATTTAAGAAATACAGCAGAATCGGCGTATTTCTCTCTGGACTGTACTCCGGTTATATAGAGAAGACAGATGAATACCACCCGTTTGGGCTCGGAACGTATTATACAGCGGGAGACTTTCTCGTGGGAGCCAATTTCTCGCAGAATATCACGGATAGATTTTCTTTTGGTGCCAATATCAAATTCGCAGAAGAGAATCTGGCCAGTGTTAAAGGACAAACAGTATTGTTTGATTTTGGAACATTGTATCTGGTAGGGTACAGAGATGTGCAGATAGGCGTTTCACTTTCAAACATAGGACCGGATTTCAGGTTCAAAGGCACGTATTACAACGGCATGACACAAGTACAGTACGAGGCTTATTCGGTTCCGGTTATATACAGAATTGGGTTCGGAGGCAAAATATTTGATAACTTATTATCGGTAATGGAAATAGACAAACCGTCAGATGATGTGGAGCAATTCAAACTGGGATTTAAATACAGCCCTGTTGATATTTTCTCCATTAATGCAGGTATAAGGTTAAATGATGCACCGCCGGGCAGCAATTATGTAACAAGAGGCTTGAACTTCGGATTCAGTATAAAAAAATCTTTCGGATTCAGGAAACATATAAGTTTTGACTATGCCGTAAAAACCATGGGATATCTTGGATATACACACATTTTAACAACAGGAGTTAATTTCTGATGAAGTATTTTTATATGTTAATTGTTGCGATAATAGCCGCGGGCTGCGGGACAAAATATCCCATTCCGGCCGAACCAAATGAAGGCATGCCCGGTCAGGAAGAGTATATTGAAATAAAAAATACCGGTTGGGATTCCGTTGCTCTGAAAAACGGAAAAGACATTATTGTGGGGAATGACGGATATATTTATGTACTTGATAATGATACAATTAAGAAATACAGTCAGAACGGTCATGCGCTCGGAGGTATATTCTCTCTAAGAGGAGCAGTGGCAATAGGACAGGATGAAGACGAAAACATATACATTGCCTCAAAACATGCTATATATATGCTGTACTGGAATGGAAATATAATGGATTCAATAAAGGATACACTGATTTGTATAAATTCCATTTATCCTATGGGAGACAGCGATGTATTTATCAGCGATTCGGTTCACAATTTGGTTGTGAGGATTGAAAAAGATTCTATCGATACCGTTGCAACCTATGGCAGCGGGATAAATTACACAAACAAACCTTGCGGCATATACGCATCTATTGAGCGAAATATAGTTATCTTTGCAAGTAAGGACAATAACTGGGTGGACGGACTTTCCATACAGAGGCCCCATTACAATATAATACATTTAGGAGGAAACACGCATGACGGCGGACAAGAACAGGGAGTTTTCACGAGCCCCACGGATGTTGCCATGGATTCCGCCTCTCATGTATTCGTACTTGATCAGGGCAATAAACGTGTGCAAAAATTCGATAACAGTAGCGATTTCATAACAGAATTATTATTTGACGAATCACCTGTGGGTATAGCGGTTACTCGCTCCGGAGAATATATTTATGCAATCTTCAAGACCTGCGTAAAGCTTTACAAAAAACCAGTTATTCCCGGACAGCAAGGAGGTGAACAATGATACAGGCAATATTTCTTATGTTTCTCGTGAGCATAGACAAGCATTATAAAATAGAAGATATAGGAAATGTTCAGCTGTCCGTATCTAACTACGGAATAATAGGAAACGGATTTTCAAGGTCAATGATAGACCCTATAACTCAAAAGCCTTACCCGTCTGGCGCATATCCAAAGAACAGCGAGGTGGAGCATGTGTACAGGGGTGGTATTTGGGTCGGAGCTGTTTGCCCGTGCGACGGAAGACCTCATGTTTCAACTGCACTTGTAAATAACGCATACCCGACTCCTGGCGCGAGCGCGGGTTTTGAGTTTTATCCTCCGTTTCAGGGGGAAAGCGGGCGTATAGATTCCACATGGGTTAGATCTTCGCTTATCACCTCACCATATTATGACCCGACAGCAGTGTCAGAAGAAGACCTTTACGCCACATACTTTGATTACAACCATTTTCCCAATGATACCCTTCCCTACCACACTCCGCTCGGCTTAAGGGTTGAACAGGCTACTTACGCATGGAGCTATTCGTATATCAACGACGATGTATTTCTTCTCTATACAATACACAATGACGGTATTGCAGGGGCACTTGACAGCGTGTATGTCTCTCTTTACATAGAACTCGCAACAGGCTCAAGGGAATTCTGGGGCAGTGACTTTGCAACAACACCCTATTTTCAACATAAGAGAATTTTATCAAAGAATTTTGAAAACGGAGATACGCTTTTTTCACATTATCACATGTTTTATGAAAGGAATGACGGTTACGATTATATCGCAGCAGGAAAACTTGCAGGAGTGAAATTCCTCGGCATGGAATACAATGGTACGAAGATATCATCAGATACCCTTCCCGATAGTCTTTACACCTCATTTACCTGGTGGACATGGAATGCAAACAGAGGTGATGACCCTGATTCCATAAGATACAAAATCATGAGTCTTGACACTGTATTTCATTCAGTTGATGATGACTATGTTTATAACAACGGTTATCCTGACCCCATTCCAATGGTGAGCGTGGGGCCTTTCAAGAGATTGAAGCCGGGAGATTCCATTACCATTGCATTCGCACTTGTGTTCGGAACCAGTGAAACCCAGTTGAAACAAAACGGAGATTGGGCTCAAAAGGCTTTTGAATCAAATTATGTACTCCCTGCCCCACCCCCTTCTCCGAGACTTGTTGCAATGCCATTATCAAGAGAAGTGGTCTTGTATTTTGACAATGCCCCGGAATTTGCGAGGGACCCCGCACCTCCGCATCTCAGAGATTTTGAGGGTTATCGTATATACAGAGGGCTTTCCAATAATATTGAAGACTCGTCAGCCTGGATTTTGCTCGCTCAATTTGATAAAACAAAAGATGATACAATAACAGATGTGGACCACTCACAGGGCTTCAATCACTGGTTTTCCGAGTCTCAGATAGAAGATACGGGAAAATATACGGGTTATTACAAATTCAGCGATATTGGCGTCAAAAACGGATTTACATATTATTATGCAGTAACTTCCTATGATGTTGGCAATAAAGATGAAGGCTTACCAAGCCTTGAGAGTTCCAAGGGGCTTAATCTTGTATCGGTTGTTCCTGCAACACCGCCAAATAACAATCTTGATGAAAAAGTGGGGGTTTACCCCAACCCGTACAGAGGACACTCAATATGGGAAACCAGCTCTACAACAGGAGGTATTATAAGATTTTTCAATCTTCCATCCGACTGCACCATTTACATATTCAATCAAGGGGGAGATATTGTCAAAACCCTGTACCATAAAAATTCAGTGAGTGGAGAAGAGGTCTGGAACCTGCTGACAGATCATGGATTTGACGCTGCACCCGGGCTTTACATTTATGTTGTTAAAGACAATAAAACGGGAAAAAGCCAGAAAGGCAAATTTTCAATAATTAGATAGGAGGACTTCAATGAAAACTTTAATACCTTATGTTTTTCTCTCTGTTGCTTTTCTTATGTCTTCCTGTAAAAGGCCAGTGGAGGCACCGGTGCAGGACATACCTCCGAGCACACACATCTTTGTTGAAGGTCGGGTTGACACTGTACCTGCATACCAGATAATTCACTGGTATGGTAATGATGAGGATGGCTATGTGGTAGGCTATTACTACAGATGGGACAGGGATACCTTTGTTTACACGACTAAAAACTGTGATACCTTTACACTATCTGTGCCTGATACGGATTCCATAGGTGTTCACACATTCGAGGTAAAGGCTGTGGATAATGAGGGTATGGAAGACCCTACACCGGCAGAATTGATTTTACCCGTGAAAAATTCACCGCCAACAATTGCATTTCAACATGGTACAATACCCCCTGACACGAGCTTTCCCGTGGTAAGCTTTTATCCCGAGGCACATGACATTGACGGGGATGAAAGCCTTATAGGATACTATACCTTTACTGATTATGATACTGCCGTAAAATTTATATCAATAGATTCTACGAGAATTACATTTGAAGGTATTCCCCAGGGTACTCATATCTTTACGTTTATGTCCGTGGACAAATCGCATGCAGTATCCGACCCGATAGCAGATACCCTTTATGTGCAGAATGTGACAGGTCATATTCTTGTTGTGGACGCTTCTATGGACAATCAGGCAGATAATCTATACAAAAACTTCTTTGATACTTACGGTCATCCATACTCATACTGGAATATTGAGAAATTCCTGCCGTACTCCAGTTATGACATAGATAAAATACTGAATAGTATGGGATTTTCACTGATTTTCTGGTATTCTGTAGGGGATACGACAAGAGCTGTACAAAAAATGCAGAGGTCATTGGAGACATATCTTGATAACGGGAACAAACTTGTAATAACAAGCCAGCTAATGCTGAAATATGTTCAGGACACAACAAACCCCAACACTGTTACGGATTTCATGAGAAACTATCTCGGTGTTGACAGCATTGTATCCTGGACACATCTACTCACGAGAGGGGCTCTTATAACACCATGCATACAGGGCTATGATACACTTGCTGTTTCAAGTACACTTATATCCAATTTCCAGACAATATCGCCGAACGACAGTCTGCAGGCCGCTTCACTGTATCAGATTCCGTCTTCAAATATGGAAGACTGTGCAATATATTACCCTGCCACTGCTCCAAGGGTATTCTTTTTCACCATAAATATGCATGAGCTTGACGGAAATAACAATGTGAGCTCCCTGCTTGGTAAGATCATGCAGGCTCTGGGAGAGTGAACATATTTAATATGCAAAAAACGGGTATGGTCTTTGCATTCAAAACAAGTATATAACTCATCTTATGCTTATAGATGAATTTGACTTTGAACTTCCCGATGAATACATTGCACAATTTCCGACAGGAGAGAGAGATAAATCAAAACTTTTAGTGCTACATTATAAGAACGGAAAAATCATCCATGCGCATTTTTACGATATAGTGAATTTTCTTGGCAAAAGCGATGTACTTGTAATAAACAATACAAAAGTACTGAAGGCTCGCATACTGTGCAATCGCGTGGATACGGGAGGTAAAATAGAATTTTTGCTTACAGAGGTTCTCAGCGATAAAGAATTTTATGCTCTTGCAAAACCGGGAAGAAAGGCATCGCCGGGTAAAGTATTTTCTTGTGGCGGCGGAAAAGTGCAGGTCACTGAATATCTTGAAGGCAAAAGAAAACTTAAAATATTATCAGGCGAAAATGTATTTGATTTCTTCTACAATTATGGCAAAATTCCCCTGCCCCCGTATATAAAAAGAGAAGCCACACGTGAAGATGAAAACAGGTATCAGACAGTGTATGCAGAGGCTGAGGGCTCTATAGCCGCACCTACAGCTGGCCTGCATTTTACGGAGAGAGTCATAAACAATTTGCTTGATAAAGGAATCACCATTGTCAGAATAACCCTGCATGTTGGACTCGGAACTTTCAGACCTGTTAAAGTGCAGAATGTCGAATCGCATAAAATGGATTCCGAATTTTATGAAATCAGCAAAGAATCGGCAAATACAATAGAGAAGGCATTTAATGAAAAAAGAAGAATTATAAGTACGGGGACAACAAGCACAAGAGCTCTTGAATCCTGGGCATTTCAGGAAAACAAGAGGAGCGGCTACACGGATTTATTTATATACCCCGGATACAAATTCAAAGTCATAAGCGGCATGCTGACGAATTTCCATATACCGAAATCAACTCCTCTTTTACTTGTATCCGCCCTGTGCGGTAAAGATAAATTATTCTCTGCTTATGCAGAGGCAATAAAGAGGAAATACAGATTCTTTAGCTATGGGGATAGCATGCTTGTTATTCCTTAACCGTTGCAGAAACAGACTTTATTATTTTGGACTTCTTGATGCCAAAATAATTTTTCTAAAAGTAGTAATGAGAATTACGAAGCCCAAATCCAATCAAACTGGGGTTTTACAATAATTTTTCCCGTTGTATCAACAAGACCCCATACATTGCCTACTTTTATCCTTCCAACACCTCCCAGAATCTGCCTGGCTTTATCAAATTGGGGCTTTACGACAAATTTCCCGGTTTTGTCAATGTATCCCCATTTGCCGTTCAACTTCACACCTGCAAATCCATCGTGGAAATATGTTACATTTTCAAACTGAGGCTTTATGACGAAATTTCCATCCCTGTCAATGAATCCCCATTCCCCATTCAATTTTACCGCTGCCAGTCCGTCTGAAGAAAAGCCATGAATATCGGTAAACTGAGGTTTTATGACAAATTTACCGCTTTTGTTAATAAATCCCCATTTATCTCCGAGTT
>JALTEL010000387.1 GCA_027073945.1 Caldifarciminota bacterium
ACTCGGCCAGAGCGGCATATAGGGCGGGAGCGGCGTGGCCCTTGCTGAGAACGAAGCGGTCCCTGTCGGGCCAATCGGGTTCCTGCGGCCTGTGCCTCATAACATGAAAATAAAGGGTGGCGATTATGTCCGCCGCGGACAGGGAGCCGCCGGGGTGGCCGGAGCCTGCGGTGTATATCATCTGAACAATATCTCGCCGGAGAATTCTGGCCTTCTCCGCAATCATGCTGACGGTTTCGTCTGTGTAATCGCTCATGGAATCTCCCCTTATCAGAGTGGTTGTGGGAGGGAATACGGAGGGGTGTTATAAGAGTTTTGCACCGATGCCGATTAATCTAAAACATAATCCTCTATAACCTTTTGAATAAGGTAATCTACCTTTGGATCCGAAAGAAAGAACTCGCTGTTTCCAAAGATATACAGACCGTAGTCTTTTGGAATCCTCTTTAAAAAATCCAACAATTCATTTCTATGCTTAATTACATCTCTGCTGGAGAATATTTGGCCAATTAGTGTTTTCAATTTGACACTATCGATTTTTTCTCCATCATATATGTCGAGATAGTATTTCTGATCCCTATCTTTAACTTTCATGGTTCCAAATGTTTTTTTTGCAAGAGAGTCAGCAGCATGACGAATGACATTACTAACTGGGGATTCATTGCCACGCTTGCCATAGAATTTCTCTTCAGAATATGTGCCCTTTACAACTCCAATCTTTTGTAACAGGTTGATTGATTCTTCCATTAGTTCCTTGAGTCTATCCCTTACATACTTTTCTTTAACATCAACTGAAAAATCTTTGTAGAAAGATCTTAGAGCAATAAAGCTAAGAAGCACAACCTTCTCTTTTTCACTCAACTCCTTCATTTCCACGCTAAAAAACTTATGGTCAATAGATTCAATGAGATCATTTATAGTTCTGCCATGTCTCTTATCTTCTTCCCATATAGAATGGGCTGTTAAGCAATAACTATCCAATTTATCTATCATTCTTAGCTTATTTCTTTCTTTTAGATTTTTAATCATCTCTAGATTACTCTCTGTTGCAGAAACGCTAAAATTCTTAAGGTACTCCAACCTTTTTTTAGATCTCATATGTATAAGAGAATACAAAACAGAATCATCCTTTAAGTCACCTTTTTTCTTTAACTCCGAATAAAGTTTATCATAAAGATCTGATATAAGATTTCTCTTACCAGTCAATCAAATCACCTCCTTTTATCTCACGAACTCTTGTTTCTCCGTCTGTAGGCCTCACCATTATACAAGCTATAAGCCTTCCTTCAGCATATAAACGCTCAACCACAGAAAAAATTGGCTCCAGTGATTTTTTATCCATCGTAGAGATCTCATCAAATAGCGCAATTATCTTTCGATTATCCTTAACTGATAACTGAGCTTTTAAGAAAGCACTTTGGCTTCGTCCGGTGGAAAGGCGACTAAATGGAATCTTTTTGTTTCCTTCAAGTACCACGATTCCATCTTCTAAATTTATTTTTTTAACCTTTTTTTCGCCGAAGTAATCTACAGTACCAACTATCTTCCCTAAGTAAATTGATATCAAATCAAGATACTGCATGAGTTCTTTATTATCTTTATCAGGATCCTGTAACGAGACATATTGTTTAAAGTCCTTATTGAATTTTACGTTAAGGCCCTTTACCTTTCTGAGAATCCGCTCCAAATCCTTTTTCCTTGACAAAAACGGGCTTTTTTCTATTGTTGCAGACCTCTTTATCTGTGATTCCTTATCTTTAATCATAACGTTCACATTACTTAATTTCTCTGATTTACTCTCTATATCTTCTCTTAGTTTAATTATTTTTTTCTCGAGTTCCTCCACCGAGTAAGATTTATACTCTAGATTCTTTTCACCCAACGAGAGTTCATTTATGCTAACTGCTATATCACTAGTATTAACTTTTTTCTGTTTACAAATCGCTTCAATGTATCTTATATCCTCATCCACCTTCTCAATTTCCTTCGTTAGTTCCGATACCTGCTGGTCAACATCTTCAAACATTATCTCGTTATAATTAAATGCTTCTCCATACTTACCTAGTTTTCTAGATGTATCTTTAAAGTTTTCAATATGATATTGAACTTCGTCGATAAGATAAGGCAAATCATCTAGCAGCTTTTTTTGCTTAAGCATGTCACTATTCTTATCGATTTCTTCTCTTAATACAGAGAGATATTCATTTATACTATGTTTAATCCCAGGCAACTCTAGGTCATAACTCGAATATTGGGATAAAAGAGATTCCAACTCTTTTAAAAGTTCTATATTTTTAAACTCTTCATCGTCATCTATCGAAAGAGATTTCAAATCTTCTATGTACTCTAAGATTCTATTAAACAGATCTTCGAAGATGCTCTCGCTATCTTCACGCAAAAGACTATCTACAGAGAGGCGGTTTAGTATGGCAGGTTCTGTTAGTGGATGATCAGAAGGTAAATTTTTCTCGAGACTTTCTGATATTTCATTGAATAGTTTTTCAATCTCACCTAATTCTTTTTTGAGGTCTTTTTTTATTTCTTTCGTCCTTTTCTCATTTTTCGCCTTTTGATCTATTGTTTCCAATAATAAATCTAACATGTCCTGTTTCTCTTGACGCTTAGATTTTAAAAGATCCAACTGTTTTAGTAATTTTAAATTATCAATAACATTCTCCAAAGATTTGGCAGAATCTATTTCATGCCTCAATTTTTCTTTTTGGTTAAAAAGCTTCTCTATATCCCTTTCTAATTCATCTCTTAATTCATAGTCTGATATGTTCTGCAAAATTTCTTCTATATGTTTCTGAAAAGTATCAATACGACTGCCAATTTCATCCTGCTCCTCTTTGATAGTTTTTTTTAAGTCTTCCAGTCGTTTTAGCGTGTCTTCAGGTGTATCATAGATTAGCGCATAGTTCTTAAAAAAACTTTCATGAGTTAATTTTTTCTTTTTCCCATTAAGAATTTCATAGACATAAATATCTTTCCCTGTTTCTGATGTTTTTTTCGATTGCAGAACAAGGGAACTGGAACCATTTAACCCGATTTTGTAATCGAATATTAGTTTTTCTTGGCTTGCGTTAAGATATGATTTAAGCTTCATTTTTAGAGTCTCTTTTACCTTCGGACTTTCAATGCCAAAAAATGCAAGAGCAAGAATATCTAAAAAGGTACTTTTACCCATAGAATTCTGAGCTTCAATATATGCAAGATTTGGTAAACTAGTTCCAATCCTATCATTTGGTTTTATTGTTCTTATTTCATCTCCTTCATTTCTTTCGATGGTGTAGTCGAATTCTATCACTCTTAATCACCTTCTCTTTTGAGCAACTTATTAAGAATTGCCTTTGGTCCAATATCTGAAAGAACATATTCTATAATTAACTTTTCCTCATCGTCTGAAAACAATTGCATAAACAACTCCTTCAATTCGGGATCAACTTTTCTCATTATTAGTCCTCCTCAAACACTCCAGCATATGCCAGCGGGAACTTAAGTATTTTAAGTTGAGACATTTCATGCACATTCGCAATAGCAAACCCCTTTTTTAAGGTTTCGACTTCATCAGCTTGAATAGATATTCCAACATTCTTAAGGGCCGTAGAATCTGATTTAAAAAAGATTTTTGTGTTTATCACGCTAGACAGACCCCTCGGGATGTCAGATGGGTTTTGAGACGAGAAAATAACCCCTATTTTCTGACTTCTGCCTGTTCGGCAAATAGTATCTAAATCTCCCAGAGCCTCCCTTGAGGCATCGGTGTTATAGAACTGATGGACTTCGTCGATAATTATTAGTACTGGTACATCATATAGCTTATTCGATTTTGCAACAACAATTCTGTGTAGTAGATCTCTTAAAAGAATCGCTCCAAATTGTGGGCCTTTGTCTCCAGTTACATTTATAACAGATACTTTACCGCCCTGCAAAATGTCATCTTCATTAATTGTTTCTGCATCTTCATTGTCAAAAAACTCCGACGCAGAAGACAAATTTCTTTGAATGTTATCAAAAGTACCTCTATGGAGAGTTATCTCAGACTCATCACCCTTTGAGTTCAGCGTGTAAAAATGCCTTTTATCATCAATGCCCCTCGAAAAATACTTTATGAAATCGGAGAAATTATCGGAATCAGTCATCCTATTCTCTTTCCAGTATCTGAAGATATCGGGTAGATTCTGAGCAGCAATATCGCTTATTCCATGCAATAATCCAATTAGAGATTCTGGCTCGATCTCCCGCACATTGAGGGTTATTCTTTTAGTATAATCTCTATCTACCTCTGTTGTTGCAAAATTTATTTCTTGATTGGCAGGATAATAAATAACAAAATTCTCAATGCCATGAGCTTCCATCCCTATGGATTCCCACTCCTTAAAAATCTCTTCATTTTTTACCACAGATGGTTTGTTTAAATGGAGAAAATCAGTATCCTTGACATTAACAGCCAGTACAGCTCCCTCCATTTCTTCAGCGAAATACTGAGCGAGGTATTTCGTCGCTACAGTTTTTCCACTTCCAGTTCTTCCACATATAAGCATCTGATGGAAGAACATATCAGAAGGAAGTTTAGCGGTTATGTACTTTCCGTTTTCCTCCTTTAATATCTGGTTTTGTCCGGAATGAACAGTTGCAACAAAGACAATAGGTCCTTCTTTGCCTTCCATGCCCATTGCAAGGTCAATTTCTTCCTGAGTGGACCTTCTTGCAATAGAAAGAGGGGGAATATAATCAATTAAGCCATCATCTCTATGAGTTATATCTTTTACTCGATAAGCAGTTATTTCATTCTTGCAAGCCTGATCCTGAGAAAGTGGGCTAAGATCCATATCAACAATAAGGGGAGAAGGAGAGAAAGGTTGAACTTGATTGCTGTTATCAACCCTCAATATAAATTTAGAGTTTCTATCTTTGATCTCCACTGTGAGGTATGATCCCTTTGGTAACAAACCATCTATGCCTTTCTTAGACAATAACTTTATTTTTCCGTTTTTTTCTCCACTCACTATCCATGTCATTTTACCACCCAAATCTTTCTTGGTTCATCGTTGGCGTAATACCAATATTCTTCATTATCTTATTCAGTTCCATAATCTTGAGAGTTTCTCTTGCATACATCTCAGCCACTGCGATTGGCCTAACTTGAGGATTTTTTGCATTCCCCTGTGCAAGTACGAAATAATATATCAAATTAATTACGTGTTCTATTTCTTCACCATATTTTTCAAAAGTTTCAGTATCAAATTCAATTCTTTGGATGTTTTTAGAAAGAGGTTTTATATAGCAGAATATCTTTGCATTTTTGGGATTATTAACATCCTCGTACCTAAAGAAATTGGTTCGGTATCCTTCACCCAAGAAGTTGTGTGCCCAATGCATATCTGAATTATATTTTCCTTTTAGCTCAGATAAATGGTCGGTTACTAAGTTACTACTACTATTTTTTACAAAGAAAATCGGAAATATCTCTCTTGAAATCAGCTTTTTTAATGAATTGAGAACAATAGTATAAAGATCCCCTCCAATCAATGGACCATCGATAAGAAGCAAAGCGTTTTCTGGAACATAAGCCTCTAAAAACCTTATTTTATCAAATAAGTAATCTCTCTTTGATTCCAATTGGGGGTCATCAACTTTTTTAATATACTTTGATTTTGAAGCTAACTCACCAGATCGAGTATAGAAATAGAGAGTGATCTCATTTAAAGGCACATACTCTTTGCCAAGCAAAACTAGTGAATGAGATGTGAAAAATGCTTCTCCCTCTAAAGCAGAATATTTGCCAATGGACTCATCGTAAGCCACAATGGGGCGATATCCAGACAGCATATGTTCCCCCTCTTTCGGCTTTAACATAACTTTTTTAATTGGTCCAATGGCCTCCACTTTCTCCCCTCCCGGTGGAAAGGGAAACGCACTATATTCCATGCCCCCGTCGGAGGCATTCGGCGGTATTTTAATATCAAGGTGTTTCATATCCTCTATGGTTTTTCTAAACATGGGATGTACTACTACTTTATTAAAGAAAGCGACACTAGTTGTTGATTTTTTACCCATGTCTCCGTTATGCATGCAGCATGACATATATAACTTAGATCTAAAGCTTTCGGTCAAGAAAACTTTTTAGTTAGTAATCCGTTTCTACTCCATGAACCATTACATCTTCATCTCCCCAGACGGCCACACCTTCTCCCCCTCCTGCGACTCCGCGGAACCGGACATTGAGAACATGCAGGTGCTCGGCTTCTCGTCCGGCCGCAGCGAAAATGAGGCCCTGCTCAATCTGTACCGCGAGAACCCGCAACTTGAAGGGAAGGGGTACGAAAGGGTGATTGGGGTGGAGGTGATTCCCCCGCTCACTTCTCGTCCGTGAAGTCAAACAGGCTCAACTGGCCTTTCTTTCCCTCCAGCATGTCCTTGATAGCGTTTTCAATGAGTTTCTTCGCCCTCTGCTCTATAATCAGGTCTGCAAACGCCTTTACCATTTCCGCATACTTCTCCTCGTCCCCCATGGTCAGAGAGTCTATGTACCGCTCGCGTTCCCGGCCGCCCGGAAAGAGGAGTCTCGGAAATCCCGCGGCGACCAGCATGTAGTTCAGAACCTCCCGGCCCACCCTGCCGTTTCCGTCCGTAAAGGGATGAATGGCCTCGAAGGTGTGGTGAAAGAGAACGGCCTGCTCGAAGGGATATTTTCCGTTCTTTATGGCCTCGTAGTAGTCATCAACCGCCTTTTTCAGCTCCTCCTCGATGAATATGTGGGGAGAAACCCTTTCGTTCCGGCCCACTATCATTATGTCATCGCTTCTCCTGAATGTGCCAGCGGATTCCATATCTATGTTATCCATTATCAGGGCGTGAAGTTTCTTTATGAATTTCAGGTCCACATTCCCCCTGTGGGAATTTCGGTATTTCATCACCTTTCGGAAGTTCTGAACCTCGTTTATCTCCCTGAGATTCTTTCCCTGCGGGAGTTTTCCGCTCTCATACAGGGTGCGGGCCTCTTCAATGGACAGGGTGTTCCCCTCTATCGCCGTTGTCCCGTGAATATAGTGTATCTCAAAGTTCTTTTCGTATTCCCTCTCCTCGTTCACGGTCATCAGTTCCTTAA